>CAIYYQ010000206.1 GCA_903930505.1 Methanobacteriota archaeon | reverse complement strand
GTACTTGAGGTTTTTCCACGCGTAATCACAACAGTAAACAACCTTGATACAATTTCCACAGGCGAGACATTTCGCGCTCAGAAAAATCTTTTGCAAGGAGCAAAACCCGTGGGATACCCGCAGCAAGGCCTTACTCATATTTCTGATGCTATTGTTCAATGCATCATACAAAACAAGGGAACTATTCATCTCAACACACCAGTCAGCGGTATTTCAATTTCCAACGGAAAAGCAACTGGGATAGTTACAGAAGGAAAAGACCAATCGTTCGACGCAGTAATTTCAAACACCCTTGTTCAAGATTTATTTACGATTGCACCAGAAAAACATTTTCCTTCCGAGTACGTGAACACAGTACAATCATTAGAAGGAACCGGAAGCCTATGCGCATACTATTCACTCAAACATGTCGATGCACGCTTACTTGGAAAAACATTTCTCTTTATCCAGCGAAACGCAGGTGTCAATGGAAACGACGCAGTGGGAATGATTGATTTTATGACAGCACTTCCTGAATCACGACTCAGCCCAGAATCGCATTATCTTGTTCAATCCTACATCATCTGCACACCAAAAGAAGCAAAAACAAATGTTGAACATTTGAGAGAGATACTAGATAATCAATTACACCATCTAATCCCAGAGTACCGTTCAAATTTAGATTGGGCAATATATCCTGCAATCTGGCAGCTTGATGGCGTAGCAAAGACTATAACCGATATCAAACCAGAGATCAAAACACCTGTAGAAAACCTCTATCTTGTCGGTGATTGTGTAAAAGCACCAGGCATTGGTATTAATTGCGCTCTAAACTCAGCACAACTCGTACAATCCTATATAACGTAACATGCATAATCTGGATACGTAGATATCTATACCGATGCATATGCAGGTACATATCCGAAAGAAAATAATTTATTAAGGAGAAATCATATCCCTACATAGGGATGCATATGGACGGGATGCGAAAGACACAAGAAGTAGATCATTCTATTTTTGTGAAAAAACCTTTGGCGATGCGTGCACTTCGCAGAAGTAACGTACGTAAAAAAATCGCAGATTACCTTTTTGATATCGGACCAAATGGAAGTTACACTGCTGATATCGCGTACCGTATTCAGACGACGCCGACAAACGTTATCGGTGCAATCCGTGGAATGGATGAACGCTACAAAGACGACGAATCCCTTCTGAATCTTGCGATAGTTGAAGAAATAATCAACGAGAAAAATACCAAGATCTACAAACTCACAGATTTTGGGAAAGAACTCCTTGTATCGATGAACAAACAAAAGTAAACGGTAATGTTTGAAAATTTTCACTTAAAATTTTCACTCATAACTTATTACGAATACATCGTAGTAATTCTCGATGAATGGGATTCCTACGAAAAAAAAAACAAAGTATTTATACTCAACATCCTACTTATTATTAACAAAGGAAGTAAAGAAGTTCTGCAGGATACATCGCGTACTTATCTTCCACATAGTGTAAATGAGCAACCCGTTATACAGAAAATGGAGATGGACCTCAATGAAACTAACAATGAAAGAGCCCTACGGAAAAACAAGAATTCTTTCACCACGCATCAGAGGATATATAGATCTCTTACGACCGTTTACACTACTTGCACCGATTTTTGTTTCAATGTTTATCATGTTTGCAAGCCTTATCTACAACAACAAGCTTGAAACGACACCAGACTGGTGGGTGACAATTGCACAAGCAAGCCTTACACTTGCATTGATTAACGCTGCCTCAAATTCCTTGAACCAAGCAACCGATGTCGAAGCAGATACGATCTCAAAACCATATCGACCAATTCCCCGAGGAATTGTCGGACGAGATGAAGCACAAAGCATCGCTTTCATCCTGTATCTCTTTGTCCTTCTACGGGCGATTACGATCAATTTCTGGTTTGGCATCTTTGTCTTTCTCATCATGATGTTTACGGTAACCTATTCACTTCCACCTCGAATGAAAAAAGTATTATTTGTGAACCAACTCTGGATAGCGATTCCTCGAGGACTACTTGGCATTCTAGCTGCATGGAGCGTATTTGGTGATCCCTTTCAAAAAGAACCGTTATTAATAGGGATAATTGCCATGATCTTTTTCCTGGGTGCAATGGCAACAAAAGATATCACTGACGCAGTCGCAGATGAACGAACCGGAACACACACACTTATTAACACCTACGGCCTCAAAAAAACAGCGTATATTTGCATGCCGTTTATGATTCTGCC
>CAIYYQ010000205.1 GCA_903930505.1 Methanobacteriota archaeon | reverse complement strand
CATTATATGTCTTTCTCCGTCTATTTCGAACAGTTAAATTTTCTCAGAGGACATTTTTATCGAAGTGTTTTAGTAGAGATATGTGTTTTCAGGTTCGTTGGGAACGGGGAGGTAACAACCAACTGGTTCCACAGAAAAGATAACTACTGGATGTGAAAAAGATATGGTTCTCGTGCATTCTTCGAAAAACATGGTGGAAAAAAAAGGAAATGGTGTACTTGTCGGCTGGCATGATCCTGATGAAAACCGGGAGTGGGTTCGTACACATAAATCCCGATCACTTGACGATAAACGCATGAGTGCAAAAGAAGCGGTTTTGAAGTTTATTCATGATGGTGATTTTCTTGCGATGGGTGGATTTGGTCATGTTCGTGTCTCTATGACCATGGTTTATGAGATGATTCGTCAGGGAAAAAAGAATTTAACGATGGCTGGGAAAACCGCGGTTCATGATTGTGATCTGTTGATTGGCGGTGGTTGTGTGAATAAGATTGAAGTCGCGTATGCGTTTGGTCATGAGCTTCGTGGTCTTTCTCCGTCGTCTCGTCGTGCGGTTGAAAACGGTCGTTGTACGGTCACCGGGGAAATCAGTAATGCTGGGTATCAATGGCGTTTTCTTGCCGCGATGATGGGAATTCCGTTCATCCCGACGAGGGTTATGCTTGGAACCGATACGTTCAATCGTAGTTCCGCGATGAGTATGATTGATCCCTATAGTAAAAAACCAGTATGTCTTCTCCCTGCATGTTACCCTGATGTCGCAATCCTTCATGTTCCTCGTTGTGACAAGTATGGGAATGCGCAGATCGATGGGATCATGGTTGAGGATTTTGAGCTTTCTCGGGCTGCACGTCGCGTGCTTCTTACCACAGAAAAAATCATTGATACGGAGAAAATTCGTGAGGAACCCTGGAAAACCGTGATTCCTTTTTATCTTGTTGATGCGGTTGTTGAAGTCCCTTTTGGTGCGCATCCCTGTCAGATGCCGTATGAGTATTTCTTTGATGAACAGCATATCGGAGAATGGTTAGAATCCTCAAAAACAGATGATGGGGTACAACAATATCTTCAAAAGTATGTATATAATTTTGATGAGTTTGACGAATATCTGAAACTTATTGGTGGGAAAAAGAAACTGGATCAGCTGAGACGTATTGAACGGTTTGAAGAACCAATGAGCGCACCATGGTTAAAAAAGAAAAATAGCGAACCATCAAAAGAGCCGTATTCATCGACTGAGTTGCTCGCTTGTGTTGCGTCTCATATGCTTGAGGACAAGAAATCCGTGTTTGTTGGTACTGGACTTCCTATGATTGCGGCGATGCTTGCCCAGCGAACCCATGCACCTAATCTTCTGTTGTTTTTTGAGGCAGGAGGCATCGGCCCTGAGATTCCGGTGTTACCGATCTCCGTTGGTGATTCTCGGACGTTTCATCGAGCGATAGCTGCATCAAGTATGCATGATTCTATGGCGATGGCTCAGGCAGGATATATTGATTACGGGTTTCTTGGCGCTGCCCAGATTGATAAGTTCGGAAACATCAATACCACGGTGATTGGGTCTTATGAACATCCATCTACGAGACTCCCTGGAAGTGGGGGAGCAAACGATGTGGGATCGCTGTGTCATCGTACGATTGTGCTCATGCGGCAGGATAAACATCGATTTGTAGAAAAGGTTGATTTTCTGACAACGCCAGGGTACCTCCAGGGTTCTGATTCTCGAGATAAAAGTGGGTTACCAAAGGGAAGTGGGCCTTATCGAGTGATCACACAACTTGGTGTCTATGGATTTGATGAGGTCTCCAAACAAATGAAATTGTTGTCTATTCATCCTGGGGTTACCGTTGATGATGTCATCCGCAATAGTGGCTTCAAACTTATAATCCCTGAGAACATCTCGATAACAAATGTTCCATCGAAAAATGAATTAAAGAGTCTCCAAGAAATTGATCCTGCAGGTGTTGTCATTGGCAAGTAAAATTTCTCAATTCTGTTTTTATGTACCAATCACAGCAACAAACAGGTCGATATCAGCAATTGTGACCATGGTATCCATTTGGCAATCCGCAGTAAACCAGTATAAGACAGGATGGGCTGCGTAGAATAGTGTTTTACCATTCAATGCAATAACGAATGGATCTATATCAGCAAACGTGACCCAGTCATCACCGGTGCAGTCACCGAGTTTAAACATTCTTACAGAGCGCGCAGGAGACGGATTGCTTGGTGTACCGCTGATACCGATTTTGACAACAGCGGTAATACCGAATGTTCCAATGACGTAGGCATGTGATGCTGTTACCATTTGACCTGAATTGTACGGTCCAATCCAGCCACTATTATTCCCATCACCCCAGAAGAACTCAAAGTACAGATCGTTTCCTGCTGTTGAGCTGGAACTATAAGTGTATTGCATTCCTTTTGCACCAATTCCCTTATTCAAATCGTTCGGATCGGTGTGCCAGGCTGTAACATCAGCTGGTGTTATTGGTGGATTTGGTATTGTCTGTGTACCAACGGTAAAGTTCATGATATCAGTAGCAATCTCATTGTTACTTGAATCAAAGTAGTAGATCCTCCATCCAATCTTTCTTCCTTCCGATATCTCTGGATTCTGCCAAGTAAAATTCGACCACATCCACTGATTTGTGATACCATTTAGAGGTAAGGGAGAACCATATTTTGATCCCCCACCACGTTGGGTTTCTTCTCCAACTGTTACAAAGACAGAAGGAAAGGCTATGTTGTTGTATTCGGTTTTAATCCAACTATTACTACGAGCGATGTTTGAGATACGTATTTCATCGATCTTCCCGTTCATCCAATACATATTCGCTGATCGGTATGTTCCGATGTTCAGACCTTGAGTCTCAGAATTTATCGCCCCTACAATCGCAGTAGAGGCTTCACTGGCGCCGTTGACAAAAATATCTAATCGATCAGTAGTAGCATCAGCTCGTGTGCAGATATAGTACCATTGTGGTGTATTGACATTGACTTTTGTTGTACTATACAATGAAGTTGTTCCTCCTGAGGTTTTCGCATAGTTTTTAAAGGTTTCATTTGTCCAAACCAGCAAGGAAATCGCAAGGTTAGCGCTGACTCCTTCAAATGCATACCGCCGTGTACCAGCGTTGCCGTCAACATATACCCATGCGCCACCGGTATAGGAGCTATCAGTTGGTAGTCGGAAACCACTTGCTTGTAGGTATGAGCCAGATCCATCGAAATCAACGCATTTCCCAACCTTTCCTTGTTGATTATATGTCGGGTTCCCACCTGAACTTGTTACATCCCAATGGTTCGCAGTGCTATCCTTTAGCTGTAACGCGGAAGCACCGGTCATATGATGAACCATACTATAGTTGGAGCCCCATGTTCCGTTCTTATTCTCCTGGTTTTCACAAATAGGGTTCCCATAATAGATATACAATGTCGTATCTTGTGTAGAACTTAAAAAGGGGATGTTCACCCATGCGGTAAGTTCGCCGGTGGCGCTGTTGAAATTTTCAATCTCATGAGAATATCGTGTCGTGTTGGCTGCGTTTACAAAGACGAAATCATAACCATTTGCTTGTGCATGGGCTGTAAAATCAGAGGATGTACCGGTGATAAGCACGGGAAAATCGAGGAGGTCTGCATCAACCTTGGTATGGTCAATGATGATCGGTTTGCAGTACTCCCAGCTTCTATTCCACCAGTTTTTTCCTGAAAATATCTCCCAGTTTCCATTCTCGTTTGTCGCAAGCCACGCCCAATTTAATGCGATGTTATCTTTTCCCTGAGTGAAGAGCGAAATAGTTCCACCAGGTAATATTGTATGCGCTGATTGTCCTTGATTTCTCCAATCAGGTGTAATAATGTCAACGAGCTGAACACTTTTTTCTTCGGTACTACTCCAGAGATCAGTATTGTCTTTAGCTGAAATGATATAATGCAAAATGGTCGCGGTAGGAGATATGACAATTGTTTTTTGATAAAGTCCATTCCTATCAGTAGGCGTCAAGGTTTCATTGAAGTGCTCACCATCATTATACCAGTATTCAACATACGCAACGTCGATACCGTCATCATCATACATTGAGGTGTTAAAAGTAAAACTCGCCCCAGTATCCGCAAGAATATTTGTATAATCATGAATAATAGGGTTCTTTGAGATGTAAAAACTCCTGATATCGGTTGCGTTCACATTTCCATATCTATCCGTGTAATAGATTCTCCATCCGATGGTTTTCCCCTGCAGGATAGCTGGATTTTGCCAGGTGAAATTTGACCAGACCCATTGATTCTGCACACCACCGAGGTTCATCGGGGAACCATACAGACTTGTGATATTTTCCCATGCCCCAGTCTCGTTTGTGGCAAGTGATGCGTATACAAGTGCATTGTTGTCTTTTCCTTGTGCATAAAGAGATATGCTTTCTCCTCGTTGGATTTCTGTTTTGTTTTGTCCTTGATTTCGCCATTGCGGAGGAATGAATTCGAGGTTTGGTATGAGAGTAGGGTCTCCAAGGATAACCATCCCATAAAACCAGCTGATGTCGTTCTCGTCATAGGGTGCTTCGTACTCAAACCATTTTTGGAAAGCTCCCCCGAATGAGTATCCTTGCCCAATAGGTTCGTAAAAATACCGAAAATCTAGCATGGATCCGATTTTGGTACTACCAACAGCAGTAAACGACGGAGAAGTCGTATTGAGGACGTACCCATTTCCAAGACAATTATAGTCGGTGAATCGTAGGGAACTGCAGGTGAAGATATTATAAAATAATGCCATGGGTGGCGCATACCTGACATCGTCGCTATATGCAGCCCCTCCGATGGTGAAGTTATGCCGCGTGGTCATTCCTCCAGCATGGCATGCGATTTGGATAAATTCATAGGTATTAGGAAGACGATTGTAGACGTAATCATCTCTGTTGACATCTGGCCACCATACCGCATCATAGTTGCTGTAGGCGTAGCCAATATCATGCCGGAAATCTGAGTACGGTGCCCAATCATGATCTGTATAGGTGAGCGCACGGTCTGAATGGGTGATGTTTCCAATCCAAAACTCATGTACCTTTTGTAAATACCTCCGTGTTATTTCGATTTCATTCCCAGGGGTGTTTGATGCATCGATCCGTCCAAGATAAATCTCAGGGGCAGTATCACCTGACCCAGGCAGATGGTTATCGTACATCCCCAGACTTGGGTTGTAAATCCACTGCCCGTCGAGATCCATGAGGAACAGGTCACAGGGGAATTCCGCATCTTCACCTTCGTAGTCGTTTCTATGATAGTACCAGGCTACTGGGAGATCTCCTATAATGACTGCGCCGGTGAGGTTATAGGAGGGGTTTGTCCAATATGAAAGAAGCTGATTCTTCAAGTCCTCTACAGTCCCTCCGGAGGCCTGGAGGAGAACAGTTGTATACCCCACGGTATTAAGCGTTGAAACATATGTTGTGAGTTCCTTTTCAATATAAGGAACAAGATTCGTATTGACAAAAATGACAATCAACGGAGTATTTGATCGATCTTTCTTTTGTGACCCACTAATTTTTTGAATTAAAAAAGGTTTATTTTCTCTTTTAGAGATATACTCTGTATAAGTCCCATAAGTACCTTTTTCTAGTTCTAAAATAGGGATATCTCTTAATGAAACTGCAATATGTGGTTGTATCGATGTATTTCTTTCTCGTAGAATTGTCCCGGTTAAAGAGGGAATTGTTGTGCCAATAAGCAATACGAGTATCCCAAAAGCAAGACCTT
>CAIYYQ010000204.1 GCA_903930505.1 Methanobacteriota archaeon | reverse complement strand
TTAACAATACAGGTATTCTAACTATGACCGATGAAATCACAAAAAAAATCGTAGAAAAATATCTGCGAAAAGGAAACATGGCGAGATGTCTTCGTGACATTCTCCCATCAGCAAACCTTACAAAAGAAAAACGAGAAATTGTCGCAGAAACAATACACACGATTGTTCGATGGAAGAAACTATACGACCAGATCATGGATGACCAACACATTGAAAAAACACCAGAACACTACATCAATCTTGCACAAAGCGGTGCACACAACGAACACCACAATTACCATTTTGAATACCAATACTCCTGTTCTAACTACGTTGCACATCTTCTCAATAAAAAGAAAGAATGGGCAGAATACATCAACACACAACCGCCAGCAACACTCTGTATGAATTTCAACCGAAGCACAATTTCAGAAGTCATGACTATATTGAACAACGAAAATCTCTCTGCAGAACAATCAAAACTAAAAACAGCGCTACGATCAACATCCCTTGTACGATTCTCAGAAGTAATCACAAATAAATACGCGCATATCATGGATGAAAACAGCCAGCTCATCGCAACCATCGCAGCTGAACTTGGAGACACAATCTTTGATGTCTGCGCAGGAAACGGCGGAAAATCACTAGCAATTGCATCCCTCACAAAAAATACGAAAAATGTTCATGCCTATGAACTCAACGAAAAAAAACGAGAAAAATTAGAGAAACGATGCAATGAATATAACGCAACAATAACCGTTGAACAAACGACTCCAAATCAACTCTTTGACGTCGTACTAGTTGATGCACCATGCACCGGCATTGGTGCCGCTCGAAGAAACCCCGAAGCAAAATACGTACAAAACGCAGGAGACTTCCCAAAGATTCAACTAGATATCCTTAATCATTCAACACGAAACGTAAAAGACAATGGTTATCTGATATACGCAGTCTGTACTTTCACACCTGAAGAAACCGAACAGATAACCAAAAACTTCCTCAAAGAAAATTCTTTTGAACTCGTTCAAACAGAGCATCTTCCCCATGCAGATATGCTAATAAAAACTAAATATGGTGCGTTCACAAATGTTCCTTTTGGCGACATCTTCTTCATCGCAGTCTTCAAAAAAAAGAGATAAGGGACAAACAAAAAAATGACTGAAACAGGAATAATCCGCAACGCACACATCGATGATCTTGAACACATTATTACTATTGAACAACAATGTTTTAAAGACGATCATGCGTACTCACCACAACAACTCAAATATCTCCTAACCAAAGCAAACAGCCTCACACTTGTTGAAACCAAAGAAAACATCATACGAGGATTTGTAATCATTCTTCTGCGAAAAGGAACACATATTGCAGGTCTTGAAACAATCGACGTCGCTCCACTCTTTCATAAACAAGGAATCGCACTTCAACTTCTAACAGCTGCCGAAGAAGAACTTAAACGAAAAAACATTAAAATGATACGACTCGAAGTTTCAGTTACAAATCACCAAGCAATACAACTCTACCAAAAACAAGGATATACAAAAACAAAAATTTTAAAAAACTATTATCAGTATAATCACGATGGCTCAAAAGACGCGTTTCGCATGATCAAGAAACTACGGTAGATAATGCTTCTTTCTTTTCCATGGGAACCCATGTTTCCCCATCAAGTTTACAATACCCGTTTGTGTATTGTTCAAAAATCCCAAGTATCTTTTCCCGAAACTTTTTTGGAACAAAATCCGGGTTACAGGTTTCTGAATAAAAATGAATCCGCTCAACATGATCAACCGCTTTCACCTCGGAGAATTTACCTTTTTCTCTCAGAAGATAAAACGACTGATTTTTCTCATCCTCATCCAACCGCAGACAGGATTTCCCAACGGTTTTCGAGAAACCATCAACATCTTTTTGCCGATAGTTCATGATGCGAGGATCCATTTTGTTCGCTAACAAATACAAAAGAATACCCAAACATTTCGAACACGTACCACACGGTACAACCAAACCATTCTCAAAATGACACGAATGACATGAACGCTGCTGTTTCGCAAGATTTGGATAACGCGATACCAAAATCCGCTCATCAACAAGACCAGAAATATGCCGCAAAGCAGACCACTGATATAACCCGGGTATTCGTTTTTCATACCACTGGTTCATCCGAATATCATAATCCTGCTGCTGATCATACACACCAAAATAATGTTCAATTCCAAGATATGTTGGTTTCACACGAAGATCATCAAACTCACTACCCAACAACAAATTTCCGATACCTCGATCAACAAAAAGAGGAAGTAATGCAAAAATATAAAATGGGAAAATACACAGTTGAATTGCATACGTGTCAGCACGGATGTTTCGATGATCAGAGCGGATGAACTTTAAATTGTCAAGCATAAATAAGTAAAACCGATCGATGTTCGTCCAAACCTTCGAAGTATTTAATTCATGTTCTTTATGATATTGATACGCAGGATATGCGGTTCGCCAATGACCACCGCTTTCATTCACATAAAACGGATGAACATCAGCACCGATTTCTTTGAGCAGCCCATAGGTGAGCAGACTGTCTTTTCCGCCACTGGAAAGAACACCGCAACTATTTTGATTCATCTCATCTCTAAGGAAAGAATCACGAATGATTTCTTTGGGTTCAATAGCTGCCTTTGGTTCTGCATCATTCACCTGGACACACGATTCATCAGGAAAAAACTCTGGGAGAATAAAATCTGCTCGTCTCCTCAGAATTTTATTGACATAAATATCCCTGCTGAACACCACATTCAGATCCTTAAGAAGAGAACAATCACTTGTACTCAACGAAAACTGTAACAAAAATTTTTTTGAGAACAAACCATAGTTCAGTAAAGGAATAGAAAACGCAAGCCGCAAAAGCGGACGATGACGGCCCTCAATTTTCTGATCATATGCAAGCATCAAGGTAAATTTATTTTTTTTTCCATCAAGATGCTGTACCGTGATTTCTGCTTTCGCGGTTTTCTTACTTATGACCGGCTCTGAAACAGAAATCGATGAAAAACACATCAAATCATTCTGCTTGTTCATTATTTCAAAAGCCCCTCCAAAGCATCCGCAAGTGCACCGGTACCATCCCACAACGGATCAACAACAGGAACCTTGAATCGCGCATGAAATTTTTTCTTTTCACGATCAATATCTTTTTTATCCATATGTTCATGATTAAGACCAATACCAACCAATGGTTTCTCACACAAAAGCTTGGCTATCGTCGCCACCCGCTTTGGATCAGGCATCAAATACCCGGGAAACCCATCAAGATGCGGCCGCTTTGGTGCATCCATAAGAATAAATCCATGAACTTGTCCCGCTGCAAGAATCTCAAAACCTCCCGGGAAAAATGGGTGCACCAAACTTCCCTGTCCTTCGATGATCATGAAATCCGGGTGAATATCATTCCATGAATCAAGCACTGCTCCTTCAATCCCACCTGAAACAAAATCATTAATCATCGCATCAAGAACCACACCATGCGGCCACCCTTGCATCCAACCAGTCTGACCCGTATAAATCATATCTGCTTTTCTTCCACGTTTCCGCAGTTCTTCGATAAGCAACACCGCAAGTGTTCGTTTCCCGATCGCAGAATCAGTTCCAAGCGTCGCTATACGAATCGCATCAATATTAGCAATATCACCAGTGTAAAATCGTCGATAATCACGAAAAATTTTTCGCACATCAATAATCGTACAACCATGTTCTTTTGCTAACGAAACAAACTTTTCGTCATCAGAAATAAATTGATGCAAACCAGACACAACATTAAGCCCATGAGAAAGCGCCCAGACAACTGCTTTGTCATATCCTTTTGGGAGCACACCTCCTTCTGAGACTGCACCGATAACAAATGTATCCGGCTTAGTAGAAATAACTGCATCATCTAGATCAGAAAATAACGGGATATCACGATATACACCATCTAACAGTTCCCCAGCATCACCACATGACAACGTCGAATCCACGACACCAACAACTTTATATCGCGTACTATGCCGAATGAGACCATGGGCTGTTTTTCCATCAGCACACATGTACAGTCGATCAGCATAAACCAATGCACGATTCCCGGTCATGAAGCGAAACCTTTCCCCAAAAAAAACAGATGATGAATCGCTATCGGAATTTCCTCCCAGTAAGAACAAGAACATAATCACTATTCAATTGCCGATGCTGTTTAAATTTCACGAGCGCCTCAATCGCACTTGTTGATGCAGGAAGCACACTTAATCCTTCTTCGTCTTTCAGCACAGTATGGTAATGCAACATGCGACTGTCACTAGCATAATCAGCCCACCCATCAGTCTCGTAAATTGCATGAAGCGCATCATTACCATCATACGAATGATAACTAATCAAAGGTTCATTGATTGCTGATTCTTTTAGTTCTTCAGGGCGAAGATCCTGCGCTTTCGATTCCTTGTTTTTGAAGCTTTTCACAATCGGGTTCCCACCAGGTGTCGATGCACCAACAAGATAGGGCAACCGATCAATGCACCCGTTTTCAAGTAATGTTTTGAACCCCTGATAAATTCCAAGAAGCGTTGTTCCATTTCCCACAGGGACCGAAACCGCGGTTGGGACGCGACCAAGCTGCTGATAAATCTCATACGCAATCGGCATGTACCCATGCCAGCCTTCACTACCATTACCCGGGTTTGCATCATACAGATTTTCATGTCGTGCTGCTCGTCTACTTTCTTCGACAGCTTCCTCGTATTTTCCTTCGACAGTGATAATATCCGCATTCATGTTTTGTAATTCAGTTTTCCGTTTCGGAGTCATCGAATAATTCTCTGGTATGAAGATTGTTGTTTTAAGTCCA
>CAIYYQ010000203.1 GCA_903930505.1 Methanobacteriota archaeon | reverse complement strand
TTGATTGCGATGGTTTCACCAAATGCCCGTCCAAACCCAAGTAATATCGCTGCGATAACACTTGGTGTTGATGCACGAAACACAACTTTTTTTACGGTTTCCCATTTTGTCGCGCCAACAGATAACGATGCTTCTTTTAAGGCAAGTGGGACAGCATTAAATGATTCAATACACAAAGAGATGATGATAGGAAATACCATAACTGCTAAAATCACAGCGGCAGTAAATATACACAGGCCAGTACTCTGTACACCAAACCATGGTGCGATAACATCTTTTGTGAGAGGAACAAGAAATAAAAATGCACATAACCCATAGACGACTGAGGGAACACCTGCAAGTACATCAATAAATGGTCTTAGTATTCGTCTTATCTTCCATGGGGCATATTCTGCAATATAAATTGCACTGAGCAAAGAAATAGGGATTGCAATAAGAAGAGCAATTCCCGTGACTAACATTGTTCCTATAATGATCGGTGCGAGACCAAACTGATTATTGTCCGGGTTCCATGTTGATGAAAAAAGGATATCGATAATGGAGTTATCTTGTAAAACTAAACCTGATTTAAATAAAAGAAGAATGAAAATCAGGAAAAATAAGAGAAAAACAAACAGCGTGGCTATCAGCATCAGTTTTGTACCGATCAAATCACGCAGTTTTCTCTTATTCATGCTTCCGGATTTTCCATATTTTTTTATTTTATTTCAGGAAACGTGCTTACGGTGACTATTGTATCTCAGGTCTGATACCGCTTTCTAGATACTGTATTTGAAGCGCAATGGTCGCCTCAGGTAATGGTACATATCCAGATTCGAGAACATATTGCTGTCCATCAGTTAATATCCAGTGTACAAAATCATATGTAACCCCAGTAAAATTATGCGAGGTGACAAGATGAAGCGCTCGTGCTGGAGGTGAAGGATATACACCATCATTTATAGCGGTGACAATCATAGATCTATTAGTATAGACTTTCTCGTTATCATCCAGAGTTCCGTTTCCATTAAGATTAATCGGAACGGGAAGTATTCCATCTGCAGGTACGAACGAATTATCCGCAAGTTTCTTGGTGTACACATAACCAATGTTGTTATATCCTATGCTAAATCTATCACTTTGGATTTTCGCTGCAAGAGCATTATCTCCATTTATCGCTGAATCTGCAGGGGCATTTGTCAAATCGTTTTGTTTATAGTTTCCAAGATATTTTGCCCAGGTTTCCGCAGCACCGCATGAGTCGGATCGTGTGTATACGACAATTTTATCGGTGATACTTTCATTTCCAATTAGTTGCCCCCATGTTGTAATATTTCTGGTAATAAAGATATCCTTAAACTGCTGTTTTGTAACACCTTTTGCAAGGATGGTATCAATCACAGGATTATTTGCGTTAATTGTTGCGACAACAGCATCTTTTACAACAGACACCCAAAAAGCTCCTTGCTGTATTTCAGTGTTGTTAATTTCCCGGGAAACCATGCCAATATCTGCAATTCCATTTAACGCATCTGCCATCCCGGCCCCAGCGCCATTGGAGTTTATGTCAATGTTTATTTCTGGATGAATTATTTTATATTCTGCTGTCCATTTTTCCATCATGGGTGTTAGTGCAAAAGCCCCCTCGACTTTAATGGTTGTATTTTGTTGATTTGTACAGCCGCTCATGCTTAATATGCCAACAAAGAGCAGTATGAGCACTGTTGCGATTGTCACTAGCGTTGTTTGGGTTGTTTTTTCGTTTGATTTACTCATATGAATCCCTTTTCCAATAATTAATATGTTTTCCATAGTATTTATAATTATTGGTAATTTGCCTATATTCTTTGGTAATTACCCAATTATTATTTATTTTTACAAATCAGACCAACGATCACTATTTTTTCTATAGAAATCCCACCATTTGACCCTTTTTTCCACTGGTCTTAGCACAATCTAATAATTTCTTTTATGATATTTATTGGATCAATTTTATTATCATCAACATAAAAACGCCTCACCTGCCACCCTTCACCCCTCAACTGTTTATCACGCATCCACATTTGCTGTTCTTTCTCAGAAGAGAATGCTTCCTCTATTTCTATATCATATTTCTTTCCATTTGTGAATAATGCAAAATCAAGATGAATCGGCGTTGTTCTCGTATCAGGACTCCATCGATAATGAACCTTGATTGGTATCCTACTGTTTACTAATTCCTCATAGAGTTTTTGCTTGAAAGAAGATAAAACAAATTCATTTGATTCTTTTTCTTCGGTATATTCTGCTAATGCTTTCAGAACGCCATTTGCTTCCAGACACGCTTGTTTATCACCAACAACAAATACAGTGCTTCGTGCCCGTGTAATCGCAACATTCAACAACTGCTGCGTCGAATGCACCCAATGCAACGTACCTTGTTTTATCCCTTTTGAAATCGCTGGCGAAAACAAGATAACATCTTTTTCATCCCCTTGAAAACGATGAGCAGTCCCCACCGTAATATTCATATCTCTTAAACTATCTCTTTCATTAATTTTTTCAAGAATAATTTCCATCTGCGCTCTGAACAATGTAACCACACCAAATGAGACATCTGAAATATTCAATTGCTTAAGTTCACTTAATAACGCAAGAACACAATCTACTTCTTCCAGATTATACGGACTTTTTGAAGCAATTGTCTGTCCTTGTATATCGTT
>CAIYYQ010000202.1 GCA_903930505.1 Methanobacteriota archaeon | reverse complement strand
CAACGTATTTTTTAATCGTCGTTTGGATTACTTTACTGTGAAACCCGGTTCCCGTATCGATAATCGTCGGATTTTCTCCAGTAATCACATATATATTTGAATCGTATTCTCTCCCGATAATTGTGAAAATATCCATATGAGAATAATATCAAAAACCCTAAGATAAGTCTATCGCTTCATCTATACAAAAATGATTGTATTAAAAAAGAGAAGAACAGCAAGAATTAAATGGTCCTTATTGATTACCAGATTACCCTGGGGGATATTGTGTTATGGCAGACGGAAATATTGTACATGTCGTAGGCACAGGAACTATAGGCGAACCGTTAATTGGATTACTGTGTGATGCACGAGATGATTTAGGGATTGATGAAGTCACGTTTTATAAACACACTCCAAATCTTGTTGATCGTCCGAAAATTAAAGCACTCATCAACAGAGGAGCGAATCTAGCTATTAGCGAAGAGAAGACAAAGGAATTTCAGGATTTAGGAATAGAATCCACCTATGATGCTGAAGAAGCGATCAGACGCGCCTCAGTTGTTATTGATTGCACTCCTAAAGGAACCGGGCTCATGAACAAAGAAAAATATTACAATAAATATAAAAATAAAGTAAAGGGGTTTATGGCACAAGGTTCTGAGTTTGGTTTTGGAAAAATGTACGCCGCAGGAATCAACGATGAAGCGATCACTGCAAAGGATCAATTTATTCATGTTGTCAGCTGCAACACGCACAATATAGCAGTCATCATCAAAACACTAGCAATTGAAAAGAAAAAAAACCACATGAAAGAAGGACGATTTGTCTGTATCAGACGAGCAAACGACATCAGCCAGGATAAAAGCTTTGTTCCCGCACCACAGGTTGATAAACACAATGACGAAAAAATGGGGACGCATCATGCTGTCGATGTCTATCATCTGTATAAAACATTAGGGATTGATCTCAACGTATTTTCCAGTTCATTAAAAATCAACACTCAGTATATGCACTGTATCTGGTATAATGTGAAACTTGACAAGAAAATGACAAAAGAAGAGGCACTTCAACGGTTCATTGAGAACCCCTATGTTGCTGTAACACATAAAACCTCATCGAATACGGTGTTTTCCTTCGGACGAGAACATGGACATTACGGGAGAATACTTGATCAAACCGTTATTGTTATCCCAACGATCCATGTGATCAACGATACTGAAGTTGTTGGATTCTGCTTCACTCCACAGGATGGGAACTCAATCCTCAGCAGCATCACCATGGCGGAACGATTCCTTTACCCAGACTCCTATAACGAGAAATTGAGATGCCTTGGAGCATTCCTCTTGCAAGAAGTCTGAGAAAAGCGTTATACAAAGAAGTATGCATACAAAAAGTATAATATAATATATGTATTAATATAATTGTAAATGGCTCAGAAAAAATCGCTCTCTATCAACTTTTATTCACTATCTATTATTCTGCTTCTTGTAAGTCCACAAGCAGTCTCTGGCGTTCCTGTTACATCCTCAACAGACACGACGACGCAATCCTCCTGCTATGGGTTTCTCATTTCCTTTCCATCATTAAATTATACAGAAGAAAGAAAATACGATCAACAGGAATTACAAAACACCATCATGAATTGTATCAATGATGTTCTCCGATTACACATTCCGGTCTACTGGTCCTCAACCGATCTGCTCCTTCAGTCAAAAGAAATGAATCAATCAGCTGTATCACAGCAAAAACTATTCCCCAAAGGCACCTTTATCGTTCCCTTCACAGGAAATATATCCCTTGATACACAACTCATTGTTCTTATCTATGATTACAATATCTCCAGCGAACTCTCAAAATATGAAAAACCACAGGTTCCCATCGACATGATCCTTGAACCCATATACAAACTGGATGGATACGAACTACATGAACCACGCATCGCGTATAACTACGGAAAAGGAGTCACCCACGCGGATTGGTATTTCGAATCATTAACAGACGCAGGATGTCTCACGAATGTTTTCCTTGATGACAAAGAAACCCCTAGACAACTTACCACTCATGATTTTAACGTGTTTATCTGGGGTGGAGGAAGCCTTAACTTTAATATCCTCAATAGTTTCTATACATCATCGCGTATTCTTTCCCTCTACCGAATCAAACAGTTCGTGGTGAACGGCGGCGGATACATTGGTTCTTGTTATGGCGCAGAAGCAGCAAGTAGCGGGCTTACTCTTTTACCAATATTTATCCCAGAACATTATCTTTCACGACTCCCAACAATCGGATGTCTTGCCCTTGGAGATTTTCTCGTATCTCAGGCAGTACCCGCTGATATCAATATCACCATTCAAGAAAGCGATAGCCCAGTGTTGTTTGGCGTCAATGGAACAATCACTGGATCAGGACTTATCGGCGGACCGATAGTTACATGGTATGGAAAAAATACAGAATCATTAGCTACTGCTAAGGATGTAGAACCTTCGAACCGGGAGCTTTCGTATATATTTCCCCGATTTTACCCATTTTTGAACGAAAAACTAATTCAGCGATGGGCGAACTTCACTGAGGGAAAAACCATCTGGACTGTTTCTCAGTGTAAAAAAGGAAAAATCGTAACATTCTGCGATCATCCTGAAATTGGAGATCCAAAAGAACTTCGTGTACTATACAATGCTATTTTTTATGTATGTTCTCAGCCAGTCTCACAAAAAGATTTTACCAGAGAAAAACAAGTCTCAGAGATAGAAACAATTGGAATAAAAAGTGTAAATATCCCTTTTGAAAAACCCTTTTCTTTAAACGTTTCTTCATCGATATATGATCATATCAATACTACACTGAATTCATGCAAAAAAATATACAATCAGTTTGATGATTTGGAGAATTATATATATTTGGATTTGATGGAGAATAATCATACGTTAAGTGATGATTTCTTCTATAAAATGGGTGACTATGGATTTTGGGATGCTCGATGGACAGTTCAGAACTGCATGAATTATCTTGAAAATCAATGGCATGGGTGGTCTAGGGAAAATGCGACCTATAATCTTTATTTGTTAGATGCGATCATGGCGTTGTTACAATCAACCCATGGTTCAATAAATGAATCGCTTGACCGGTTACAAACCGATATTCTGCGTAAGTTAATTGATACTGACAAGAGTCTTTCTAAACTTGTTGAATGTTTAGATAAAGTGGATAATGAAATCCATATATATCAAAATACTACCTTGCAGAACAACAAAATACTTTTGTTATGTATTGAATTAAATACATATGCAAGACAAATTTATAAACAAATTCCACAAATACCATTTGAGATACTAAAACTACTGCGGGATTCTTGGTATACGTACGAAGGATTTTTTGTGCAAAAGCAATAATTTTATTATGATAAGTATGAAATAATAAAAAATGTAAGAATATTTGCTTTAGTAGTTATTATATAAATTAAGTAGCGTTATGGAGTTAATTAGTTATGTTTTAACGTTAAATTAATAAATTGTGCTAACACGTAGCATTAATTTTATGCTAAACAATATCAAACAATATTGATTGATAAAAACTAGCATATTATGATTTCATTGAAAGATAAAATCTAGCATTATAATTATAAAATATTCGTTTCAAAAATTTTTCTTATACTTCTTTGCGAGATCCAATGCAAGTTTTACTTGTAAATCAAACCTATTATCGACACTATAAAACTGTGCTGCCTCCTTAAAAGAAGCAAAACGTAAAAAATAATGACGATAAATTAAAAGGTCTATCTTCTTTCGTACATTTGGCGCAACAAGATGACAATCACCACATAATAACGAACAATTACTCAGACTATTATCACCACCAAAACATATTGCCACTATATGATGGAATTCTCCTTTAAGAGCATTATCAAAATCAATACCACATCGTTCACATCTATTCCCGGATCGTTCCAGTACTTGTTTCTTGACATCGACAGGAAATTCAAGATTCTTTCTCTTTTGTTTCATTGAGATCCACCTGTGGTCGTACAAGAATATTTCTCACTGTACCTGGATACCAACTACAGGTACCACCATTTCTTTTAAGTCGGGTTGGTATTCTTTTTTCATTCAGATATTTGGCAATTTCTGTGTAACTTTTCTCTTCATCTCGTAATTTATGCATCTCAGTCAATATTGTTTGCTCTTCTGGATTTTCTACAAGTCTTGTGTTTCTTTTTCTATTACCTACGATATCAGAGAGAACCGTATACCCGTACGGGGCTTGTCCAAACCATTCGTTCTTCATCTTTTGTTTCACACCAACACGGATCTTCGAGGCTAATTGCCCTCTGAAAAATTCACTGAATGCAGCAAAATTTGTAAGAATAAATCGTCCCTGATCGCTGTAGATATCGATATGACGGAGGTTGTAAATATGTAATTTTATTCCATATGTAAGGAGATCATCCATGATATTGAGAACATCTTTTGTCGATCGGGAGAATCGATCGTTGTCAAGCATACAAATGCCGTTAAACAATCCGTTCTTTGCATCCGTGATCATCTCTTGAAATCGTACTCGTCTGGTATCTTTCCCACTTACCTCATCTTGATAGGTTTTTACCCACTTCCACCCGATTTCTTTTATCCAGGTTTCCAGAGTAGATTTTTGTCCCTCAGGACTATAGCCTTTTGCCTGTTCTTCCCGGCTTACTCTGATGTAAAAAGCTACTCTATAGGTATCTGACATGTGGCTCATCTCTTATATTAGACTAAAGTCTATTATTTGAAATATGTCACATATACAGAATATGTATATAACTTTTTCCAAAATTTTCGTTTTTTCGGCTCATTCCATGCTATATATTATCTAACAAACTTAATCATTATTACTCAGAAATCTATTCAAATACATATGTGGCTACGATAATATATGTCAGATATTTTAGATCCAATTGTAAAAGATCAGATTTTTAGAAAATGGTAGAACCAATCTGTTTCGTCGAATATCCCATACTTTTTAAGGTAATAATAGACAGATAAGGTATTTTTTATTTTACCGGGAGAAAAAAACAGGTTTTTGTTTTTGATTTTCAGATAATGAATTTTTTGTTGTCCTTTTATTTTCATTTTTAAAAGGTTGTGAGATTCTTTTGAAAAACTCGTGATTCTATATTAAAATGATAGATATTATCTATCTATAGCTTACATTAAAATTATGATAGAAATAATCTCGCAATATATATCACGTATTTATATTGAGCCATGCTAACAAGAATATTTAAAGTTAAATAGAAACATTAATAAAATTAATTTTGTAGTTAAACAACAATTATTAAATAAATGCTAATACTTAATTTATAAAAAAATGATAAAACACCTACCCCCCAGTTTAACGATATCATCTATTATGAATAATATGTATTATGTATTCATATTCAGACAGTTAAAAAAAAAAGGAAAACAGAGATTTCTTACTCATCCCCATGTTCACTTGAAAAATCAGTAAAATCAAACTCATCACTAATCTTCTGATCATGATGCTCCATTTTTTTAATAAGTTTTTTACATTTTTTACATTTTCCCGCTTCGTCGTACTCTCGCCAGTCCATACAATTCGGGCAAAACTCATCGTTTCCAACTTTGAAGGGTCTTTTTTTTACTTTCATTGATCCTTTCATTATCATCTACGTATTAACAGTATCAACAAAAATATTTATATTAATTTTCTCCCACCTTACACACAGAGCGTTCTCCCTGGAATCTAAGAGAAAACATACTAAGGATTTATAAAGAGGATGATTATTCCCTTCCGTACTTTCATCTGATTAATACAGAAAAAAATAGACAGATTGCCTATGGAGGAAATAGAAATCTATGACCGAATATTGCACAATCTGCGGAGAGGAGTTAGCACCTGAAGAAGAAGAGGTTGGTATTTGTCTTAGTTGTAAACTTGCGAAAAGCCATAACATCGAAGTGTAGAAGATCTAGAACCAGACATGCGATAGACAACACAAATTTATTAATCATTACACACATTAACCAATATTAAAAAAAGTAAAAAAGGTTCAAACAAAATAGGGATCATATGGATGCACTAGGATTTTACAACTCAGATCTGTTCAAATGGGTGATATTACCACTCTTAATTTTTGCTGCACGACTCATTGATGTAACTCTTGGGACGTTACGAATTATTTTTGTTTCCCGAGGGATAAAATATATTGCTCCTTTGATTGCATTTGTCGAGATTAATATCTGGCTTCTTGCAATTGGACAAATCATGCAGAACCTGAATAATCTCGCATGCTCACTTGCGTATGCCGGTGGATTTGCAATCGGATGCTTCGCAGGGATGCTTGTCGAGGAAAAACTCTCCATCGGGATGGTAATGATTCGCATCACCACCAAACATGACTCACCTCAGCTCGTTGAATCACTTAAAGAAGCAGGTTACGGGGTCACAACTGTTGATGCAGATGGAGTAAAAGGACCTGTGAAAATAATCATGGCTATCATCCGCAGGGAAGATTTGCATAAAATTGTAAACCATGTAAACCAAATCCATCCCCATGCATTCTACTCAGTAGAAGATATTCGATCTGTAGGAGAACCTATATTTCCCTCACCAAAACATCGGTTATTTCACTGGGCGCGAAAAGGAAAATAAAGATACATAAAAAAAAAATTATTCTTGTATATTGTCTCGAACGCAGCTCTCATGAATTTTTATATCATGGATTTTGTGATCAATATCTTTGATTCTACGAAACGAACGAAACATGAGATACAATGCAAATACCATAAGAATACCACAGATAATCAACAAGGGAATAATGAAATGAAGAGATGAAGACACATCATAAAATTTTGATGTAGCGATAAGCACAGTAAAAACAGAAAGAGGCAGGGTAAAAATAGCGATACCGGTCCTCAGCACAGCAAGAGATGTGCGTTTTTCTGCAAGAAGCAAAGTAACCAAATTATAGATCTGTGATGAATCAGTTATTAACCATCACGAATGACGTCCCATCAGACTTTTAATTTCTTTTGTTGAGAGATTATAAAATTTTTTCTTATTGTCAATCACTGCGATTTCAAGAAAATCAGGTTGCATCTTCTTTTTCGCTACCTTATGCAATGCTTCTACACCAAGATCAAGCGCATCGTTTAAGGCAAGATCTGGAATATACTTGTTTTTAAAAAAAGCCATCGCTTTCTCGCTGTCTTCTCCTTCGCAGACTGCTTTATAACCGACTGCTGCACCAGATGGATCAGTGAGAAACAGCTGTTTGCCTCTGCCGTCAATTCCAGCAACAATAAGTGAAACACCAAAGGGTCGTACGCCATCAAACTGGGTGAACAGATGTTTATAGTCACAAACAGTTTCTACAAGTGTTTTCACCGTGATCTGCTCATCATACATGACTTTATTCATTTGCGCTTCATCTCGTGCGAGCTCCACAAGATGTCTGGCATCTGCGACAAGACCAGATGCTGCACAAGCGATATGATCATCGATTTGGAAGATTTTCTCAAGCGATTGCATACGGACAAGCTGAGAATCAACATGTTTGTACACAAATAAGATCACGCCATCTTTATATTTCAGACCAACCGTTGGTGTTCCCTTGTCAATTGCTTTCCGTGCGTATTCCACTTGAAACAGTCGACCATCTGGCGAGAATATTGTACTTGCTCCATCATACATAGCTTCAGAAGATTCCATATACATTCCACCAGTTTTTTTATCTATGATATGTATTATACATGAACGTCAGCTAGAATACAGTATTAATGCTATATACTTTCTGCCATCTCAATATCAGGAGAACAATGTGATGTTTTTTGGAAATGATTTTTAATTAAAACTCATGCGTTTCGTGATTATTCGATAGATTGATATTGTTGTATATTCTCACTTGTAAAGGGAGATGGTTATTTGACCACCTTCATAAAATGGTTGGATAATATCTGTTGGACTAGTGCCGTATGTTGGAGGATGGTAAATCAATATGTTACGCCTAATCGAGACGATAGTATCTCTGGATTCGTATGATGCTCCATACGTGTATGATTTAGATCCAAAGTAGTATAAGCTCGTTATGTCTATAGAAAAATCGTAGAATTGATACGAAGTATCTTCTTTAAATCCGAGAATATTTTTTATGTCACTGTAGGGTAGAGTTTTTAATTTATCGATTTTATTAGCATCAAGAACAGCGTAGGGAAACGCATTTTCTCCTTTTACTTCGTAAATGCCTCCCTGAGAATGATCTAATGGATAGAGGGTGTATTCTACGTAGTAATTAAAACCAAATGTTTCAAAATCTTTCTCATTTATAATGGCGTTTTTACTTGCGGGTAACCATAGACTAGAGTCAACAACAGGATCTGTATTATGAACGACAATCGGATTATTTGAAAAGCGAACGAGGTAGTTGTGATCATGTTCCACAGTTAAATCAAACGTTGGTACTTTTTTGTAAACCTTTTCTACAGAAAAAATAGGAACACCATGGATGATGCTACCCACAGTAATCTGTCCGAAGGAATGCCATATCCCTGTATCATAGAAAAGATGGTTAGGGGTTACCTTTAGAAAACCATTGAGGACAAGGTAATAATCTGTCATCTCGTCAGGTGTATGATGGAGGACGTTGACAACAGTCCGAGGAACAACCTTATTGGTTTCCCGGTCTAAAGACATGACGACATCACCAACGTGAATGGTTTCAATTGCTTTGAATGTTCCATCGGGTGTTGCTACTTGTGTACCCGCAAGAAAACAGGAAGAAATCACATTCCCATATGGAGTATCAAAAAAATGTTGATAGAGGGGAGGTGTATCTGGAATAGGTGTATTTGGATCCGCTAGAGAAAAATGAAACGTACCGTACGAAAGTGTTGGTGTAGCTGCCAATCCTATCTGGCTGGGGAGACCTGTTTTATCTTCCCAGTTTCTTGCTAAATCATTGGATAACCCAGGGGTTCTCGTTAATACTTCACAGACGTCTAAACATTTTGCTTTGAGATCAACATCTGATCGTACGTAAATCCCGATGAGATTGTTTACTGACGTGTAGAACAACCCGACAACCGTAAAGATAATAGCGGTTGCTATCACCATTTCCAGTATTGATATGATTCCAGAGTTGTTCTTCTGGAAGAGATTGCGTTTCATCATATTCTCACGGTTTTCCAATCATCCATTTTTATTACCTAAGGTACTTGCGGTGCTTTACAAACGACAGAGTATACAACAGGTTCAATAATCAATCCAGTGTCATCTTTTAGGGATAGGGTAACTTGAACGTAGTAGACATCTCCCTCTAAGGATCTATGGGAGTAATCTAATCCTTTGTACGTTGCGGAGAACACCATATTATGGGTGAATTCAAGGGCACGAAAGTAGTTACTTGTTTGGCTCACATAGGTGGTAATAAGCGGAGAGGAAACTGAGCTTCCGTACAGGTCGCCCTCATAGGTAATTAATGTAGGGAGCTCACCAGAAGGTTGTGTAATCTTCAGAGTTGCAAGCTGGTAGTTCAACGCGGTTCCAAATGTGTCTTTGAGGTAGATAAACTCCGTTACCAATTCACTGGATCGTCGTTGGGGAACAAGAACATCAATATCTGAAATCTCTGAGGAGATGGCACCGATAATCATGACCGCGAAAACAAGAGTGAAACCCATTAACATAATGAGTTGCCCTTGATCATCTTTTTTAAGAACGCGATATGTTGTTGTTTTTATTCCGGTTGTTTTCGTTGTTTTGATCATATATACCACAGCTGTAATTGAACCTCGTACAAATTCCCATCATATCCATAAAACGGTCCGATTGGGTTACCATCATTGTAAAGATCACTTTGGTATGCATCAAGTATTGCTGAGGGGATGGACACAGGACAGTGAACAACGACAAGAGGGGTCCCCGGGGTCAAACGATCCGCAACAGCGTGATCACCGAATGAATTGCACCAAAACATAGTGTCTTCACCATTCGTAATATTGATATTGTACATGATTGTCGAGGGGATAATCTTTCGGAGATCTGAAGTGAGATCACCGTACGCGTTTGTGATCAAATAGTGATCTAATTTTCGCGTAGGATACCCTGGGCAGAGTGGAGTTATCTCATCGTTATGTAAGGTATATAGCGTATTTTTACCTATTGCTGCTAAATCAGTAGAATGAACATCAATAATTACCGAATGCGGTGAAACTTGATAGAGAAAAACCAAGGAAAGTACCACTGTTGCTGCGAAGAACACAGATTCAAACACCAGCATCTGGGCATGGTCATCATGCTTCATATCTTTTCCACCTCTCTACTCTTTTTTTTAATCCTATGTTACATCAAATCCTATGTTTCGTTCAATCCGATCTAAAGTTATAGAGGATATTGGTTTATCGAGTGGGTTCCCGCCTTCATTCTTGTAGAATAACAGATAGAAGTCACCGGATGCCTTGCCTTCAGGAATCTCCAGGATAACGTGAATACGTTTGACCGTGTTTGCATCTGTTTCAGGAATAAGAATCGATTTAATGTTATCAGGAGGAAGTTGTCCTCGTTCTTGATACCAATAGTTGAGAGAGCAAGAATCAGCCTGATCTTTTCCGCCTGTTGTGAGCGTAATCATGTATCTGCCAGGGTCTTTAATTTTTTTGAAGGTGAAACGACTAAAATCGTTTAGGTTCCCAGAAACGGGATCATAATTAGGGACACCGTATTGTATTGGGACCTTAACGTAATCGTCATACAACGGATCCGGAAATAGGGACGACGCATCGTTATACTCAGCTTCACCGTTTACTTTTATACCTCCCACCGTTGGCCATATCCATCCAAAATTTCTTCCCTCTGAAGCTCCTACAACAACATTGATTGGGTCTTTCGTTGTTTTCAACACCCTAATCGAATTAATTACTGTGGTTTGACCATAGCGATCAATGCTATCGTCATGAAACATGTTAACGACCCCAATCCGTCCCTTTTTAAAAGAAGAGGATAAATCTTCAGTAAAGGTGATTTCTGTTGGATATGGTGCGAACGTTGTTGGGTGATACAAGTATCCTTTAATGACTAATTTTCCTCCTTCTTTATATATATATGCTCTGAGAAGAAGCCCCTCACCCCAGGTACTTTTAACGCCGGCAGCAGCTAAATACGGAATAGATTTTACTACCTGAGACGACTGTTGAGGAACACCATTTACATACTTACTAAAATTAAATTGAGATTTTTCAGGTTCTTGAGGGGAAGTAAGAAGATCACGAACTGAAAGAACATAAGCATTTGTTGAGGTAGCGCTAAGTTTGGCTGGTAGATTATAATTTACCTTTCCATCTTGGCTCATGATAATCAACCCAGTATGACACGCACTCAACTGGTACTGCCACGATGATGTCGAGAATCTTCCATGTGCGTTTATATTTAAATCTACAATATACATCACATCATCAGACGTTGTGAGATCAAGCTCATAATCCTTTGAAACGATACGATGGTCATAACCTGTATTTGAATGTAAACCATCACCACAACTGTTAGCGAGATATGTTATATAGGAACAAGACCAGATGCGCGGATCATAGTTCGTCCATGCAGCAGATGGGCCGCCTTTTACAATCATCATGTCTTTATCAGTTAATCCACCTGGGATATACCCTGCGGCATACCAATATGAATAACTATCGATACATAGAGAATAGGGGCTTCCTTGTAACGAATACCCGTTATCTGATATGCTATCTGATATAGTAGCACCATCGGGCCTTAAACACTTAATATTCCACTGATGATTTGATCCCTTTGTGTAATATCCAGTGACGTACAGAGTACTTAAATCTTTGAAGGTGAACGGCTCATGACTATCGGTTGTGTCCACTGCGTAATATCCACCATAAGAATAATCGACATCAGGTGAAATGTTAACACCACCAACACATTTGTAATGTTCTCCAGTATTAAATTTCCAGTTTCTGATAGTGTCTTGGAAAATGTATGCGTTGCCTAATAAATCTGTAGTATAAAGTCCTGCGAAATCACCTGATGTAGGGTTAGCATCTTTCTCATTATGATCCGGGTCATACTCGATTGGGCTTTCACCATTGTACGTCCAGTCGGCCCCTGGATATGCAAAAGTATACGGCTCTCCATTTGGCGCAAGGGCGTACAGACCACCCGGCTGATTTATGGTCGGCGTTGCTTGCCATTGGTTTCCATCAGGATCGAGCGAAACAATTTCACCAGGGGAGTAATGCCAATATGAGCCCCAGTTCGTTCGTATAAGTTCAAGACTATAGGCAACATCATCAACATTACCATCGGCGCCTCTAAATGCCTTACTCCACTCTTCGCCACCAGCTTCGTCGAACTTCATCACAAGCCAGTCTTTTCCATTATTGGTGGTTGTATAATATCCAGCGACATACACAGCATCATCATCATCGACAGCAACAGCATACGCGACATCATCGCCAGGGTTATTGATGATTTTTGGCCATCCATCTGTTATTTCTCCTCCTGAAGAGGCGGAAAACTTTTTCACACACCAATCCAAACCGTTTCCAATGTCAGAATAATAGCTTCCGACAACATAAACATATTGATTATTGTTGTCAATAGCAAGCGCATATGCACAATCATTTCCAGTTCCACCAAATTGAATATCATTCCAACCGCTGGGGGAGTTCCCATTGTTATCAAATTTTTTAATCCACCAATCTTTATCTCCTAAGGAACTTGTTTTATACCCTGCGACATACACATTCCCCGATCGCACGGCAACACATCGGGCTACATCATCACCATTATTTCCACCATCAATCACTTTATCCCAAGATGGATACTCTTCTCCATTGCGTTGAAATTTTTTAATCCACCAATCAGCATTCCCTACAGAAATTGTTTTATACCCTGCAACATACACATCACTACCGTAGGTGGTAACAGAAAACGCTTCATCGTCAACACCGGTATTGCCAAATGTTTTATTCCAACCAGGGTCAGTGGTTCCAGCTACAGCTGCTTGATCATATTCATATCCGTTCACAGTGAATTGTTTCAGCCACCAATCCTTCGCATTCCCTTGATCTTCGGTTTTATACCCAGCTACGTAGATAAAATCATTTCCATCGCAAGTAATTGAATACGCTCCTTCATCCTTTGAAGTAGAATATTTTTTATTCCATTGATTAAAACCTTCCGGGGTATAATAAAAATCTGTGACAGCTTTCTTGTTGTTAGGCGAAGGAACAGGTAATCCATAGTAGAGATAAACATATTTTTCCGTTTGGTCCTGATCAAAAGAAACGTTAACCCGGAACACAGTATGTTCATTGATACTATTGAAATTGAGGACATTGCTAAAATACCCGGACGGATACGATTTTACATAGTCTATACTCCACGGTAGTGTTTTAAGAGCGTTTGGATCAGGATCGTAGAAAAAACAGGAATATGTATTTGTTCCGACAAGTTCATCCATTTTTATATCTTGTGATGAAAGAACAATTTCCACTGGTATATCAGTTAATGGCTGAGTAGAATCACGGGTGAGTTTAATCGGGATGCGGTACTTTGCTCGATAACTATTTAAAGATGGATAAACGACGACATCTCCCGGAATGCCTTCTCCCGGGTTCGGGGTATTATATATACCATAATTAGGACTACCCACCTGATCATTATCCCGATAAACATATGGGATATTGTGTGCATCGAAAGCAAAAAGCCCCCCAGGACGAGGAGGAACTGAAAGAGGATTAGGAGCTGCTAAGATACCATTGCCGTCAGGATCCAAAAGAGCGATATTTGTTTGTGGAAAATAGGCGCCCATAGCGCCAGGCATATAATAAAAAGCATTTCCATATCCAAAATTATCACCTGCATCATACACCCAGGGTATACTATCCGAGTTTGAATTCGTATCAAGGAAGATAAAGGGTTCACCACCCGCTTCATCGAATGCATAGAGACCACCCCATTCAGCATACCCGTATCCCGCGAATAATGGAGTTATGCCGTCTAAATCCGGATCCGCATAAAGAGGGCGTTGGTAAGGATAATTTTGCCAATTGTGATCACCGTCTTGAAACACCCATGGTTCTACTGGTACACCATGCCAAAATCCTGACCAATCATTAACTCCGACGACACCCCCTCTATCGCCCACCTGAGGATTCGCAGAAGAGCCAACGACATACCACTCCGGCGGGGTGGTGGCGTCGATGGTTGTTTTCCCTGTTGCGAACAGATACCCGGCTTTCACAGGGGAGTGACTTGCGCTGGAATCGCCTGTCCCAAAATCAATTTTATAAAGAGATTCTGAAGGAGAATATGCCACAGAAACGCTTTTTTCCCCGCTGGTTAATTTACCTGAAATGTCCACCTGTAAATTTTCCGTGTTGTAATTCAGGGTGCTTTTCTGAATCCTCCCATCAGTCGTAGAAACAGTAACCTCTTCATTTGTGAGTGTGACATTGTAATCCAACCCTGCGAATTTCTGAGGGAGGTTCAACAGGCTATAATATTGCGCATAAGGCAGGGACTCGCTGACAGTAACTGTATCGATCATCGCATCAGATATTTGATTTGCAACGTTTTGTGCCTCAAGACCAGCTGCCTCTTGTTTTTTTTGATCAACAATGGATGTGGTAGTCATGAGGGAGATCAACATAATCATAGAGATCAGAGTAAAAGAAAAAAGATATCCTAGGATGTTTGCGACAGCGTTTTGATGAAACTTTCTGCATCTCACATTCCATTCCTCCTTATTTAAATTCTAATTGGAACACGGATCTGGCTAGCATGAGCGTCGATCCATAATAACTGCCATAGCTATAGATAATATTCTCTGGGTAATATTTCTCAACTGAGAACCCATGATTATTTATAAGGAAATCACGCCAGATTTGGGCTGTATCCCCGAATAGTTGAATACGTAATCTATTTTGATAATTAACACTTGGTTCTACTACTGTACTCGCAAGTAATGTACATTTCAGACCTATCGGAGTTCCCATAAAGCTAGTGGCTTGTTGTGGTCCCTTGAACTGTACAACGTGTATTACGAAATCTTTTGTTGTTCCCTGGATATGGACCAGCTCTGTTCCGATACCTTCTGCACGAGATTCATCATAAAACTTTGGGTTTTTTACGATGGATCCACTTTGTTGATCTTCAATAAGAATTGCACCGTTTTCAAAAACAACAGCCTGTGAGGTCTGACCTTGGGGTGTTGCATAGCGAAGATAACCAAGATCAAAGAGGAAGATTCTCCCTGCTAGCACCCACTCCAAATCGGTACTGGAATCATAGTTTAAACCTAGCGAGGACCATTTTGTATTATAGGGTATTAAGATGTCGATTTGAACAGAACCTCGTAACGATACAGGCTGTCCCATGGTGTCTTTGGTATCTACAATACTTTGATGAACAACTTTATACGAAAAATCAGCGTATGGTTCCCGCTGCCAAATCGTAATTACATGGGACTTTGAAATATATTGAGTAGATCCCTCCTCATCCGTATACCACCCAACTTTATACGTGACACTGGTTTTTGTTTGTACATCATCTCCTTTGGGAAAAAGCTCATCAGGGATGGCAAGACGAAGCATTCCAATGCGATCGCCGTAATAAGTGAGCAAATCCTCGTCGTAAGACCAATAATATCCTTCTTCAGGTTCGACAGGATCACTCGGCAAAATATATTCAGGTGTGAGTCCAAGATAACCTCCTGTCATTATTTTCGATGACTTTAATCCTCCTGAACCCCAAGGAGTATCGCCCATGTAGGTGAATCCAGCACCAACAGGATCAGCAGTACCATCACCAATAACAATATCATGGGTTTTTATGTCACTGACAGCACCTAATGAATCTGTGACAATAAGAGCGACCGTATAATTCCCAGCACTTGTATATACATAGGTGGGATTTTGTTGATTTTTCTGGGCGGACTCCTCATATGGCGTCCCCGAATACTCTTCCTGAGACGTATAATTGAAATCCCATGACCATTGCCACCCAGTTTTAACTTTATCTGGTATATCATATGAATTATCAAAAAAAGTTACAACCTCATTGACCTTCTTTGGGGAATCAGAGGTGGCATCAGAGCTAAATTCAGCAATAGGCGGAGAGTTTAGGACCGTTATGTAGTGAACAGAAAAATTACTCTGCGAATTAGCAAGATTCGTCACTGTCAGTGTTACCGGATATCTTCCGGGTGTACTATACGTATGTGATGGATTCACCGATCCTAGAGATGGGGGGGAACCATCTCCGAAATCCCAAACATATGTTGGCGAGACAGAAGAGGGGATGAAAGATTCACTTTCAAAAAACACATCTCTTCCGGTATACGCAATATTTGAATATATATATCCATAAGTTGACGGTGGTGCTTCTTCCACAAAATAGGTAAAACCAGCGACCACACCACCATAATTACTAGGTTCGATGATCACATCGTGGATTACTTGAACTTCTTGACCCCATCGATCAGTAACCGTCAACAAAGTCGTATATCTTCCCAGTGCTGTATACTTCTGCATAGACGGGTTCTGGCTCGTAGAATCTACACTTGGATTCTTATTCATTTGTTCCTGATTTGTATAATTAAAATCCCATTTCCATGTTGCTTCAGAGGAACTAACGATTTGAGTATTATCAAAAAAATTGATAAATAATGGCTGTGCTTCGCTGATCACTGTAATTTCAGAATACAGGTAATCATTTGAAAAGAGGGGGTTACCGGTTTCAAGATCAGTCCCAGTCATACGTATATTTTTATCATTAGCTTTTAAGTAATTTATGAAATTAGGTGGTAGGCTCTCTTGAATGTAGGTAAAGGTATGATCATCGGGGTCGTTTTTGTCGTATTCTAAACCAGAAACCCTGAAAGCAAAATCAGCAGTAGAATAAGGGGGACTTCCACTTTCTGTTATACTGTGATACAATACCATACGTGTCCCCTGGGAACTGCTCTCAAGATATCCTGTATCGCCTATGAGTTCAACAGATTTTGTACTTCCAACACCACGATTCAATAACTCATCAATAGCATTGTTAAAAGTAGTGAATTGATTGTGAATGCTTTCTATTCGAATAGCATCTTTTTTTTCATTCAGTTGTTGCGGTGCCCATACAAGTAAGGTGCCGATGATCGTTATAGAAATGATGAGGATATACATCATGCTTAGGATCTCTGAAACTGCATCCCCTGATCGCCAGTGCCTTTTCATGAAATCCCCTCCGTTACAACGCAGATGTTTTTTTTTCCATATAAAGTTGATGTTACAATCCAAGGAGATAACACGAAAACAAAGGAACGAAGACAAGAACAACTGCTCCGTAGCACACAAAAACGGTTTTGATGACGTTGTTTTTGAATCATCTATCTTCACCAGAACCCTGCTTTACACAATGAATGAAAAAGCACTACCTTCATTCCAGAAGTTTCAACAGGATATGTCAATACCGATGGATTATCGGTTGGGTCGAATCCTTTCGTCTCAAGATAATCAAGCCACGGAGTCGCATACGAACCATACACCTGGATTTTTAACTCGTAAATATTTGTAAGCATCTCACGAATCAAGTTTTCCACGAGAACACAAGTGAAATGAAGGTTTCCACTCCCACTCTGATAGAAATCTGTTGATGACCGCATTTGATTGATTTTTAAGGTGATGGTATCACCATTAATTTCTACCCCATTTGGTTGTATCATGCTCTCCGATCCTGAGGAGTTAACGACCAACGCATCGTTTTCAAGGATGGAGACATCGGTACGGGTCATAGAAGTATACGTGTGTTTCACGAGACCGAGATCAAACAAGTAAATCCGACCAAATAACACATCTCCATCATAGAGGTCGATACGGACCGTGCCCTGCAACGGATTTTTACATGTAAAGGGGGAATTATATAATGGTTCATCTCTATCCTGAAGAGAACCTATGACTGTAAAAGCTCTACGCTCTTCACAGCGATCAGGATTGTCTGGATCGAGAGAATCAAGAGATTGTCCCTGTAAAATAAACGTGTAATCCCCATAAGGAAGGTTATAGTAGACGACTGATTCTTGTATTGTCCAAGGTGACCACTGATTAATGTAACCTTCAAGCATATAATGATATTTAAGATTAGGACTGGTAACTCCTTCATTCCAACTACATGTTACTTTGGATCCTTCAATTGCTTCTCCTGCCGTGGGTGAAGATATTTCGAAATAGGCAGGATCATGGCACGTAAAACTATAGGTAGATATAACAACATCATTCTGAGGATCTGAATCTCTGAGTTCTACCTTCCAGTGATATGTAGTACTTTCAGCAAGGATTATTGGGGGATCAAGGGTGTTTAAATCAACTGAGACTTGTGTATTGTCCTTCAGGTCGGTAAAAGTATCCCCGACTGGTTTCCATACCCCAGCCATCTGTAGAAAAAATGTTGCCGTCATAAGATCACCAGGATCGCTATCACGAACAGTGACTTTAAGAGTAGGACTCAACAACTGATTCGTTGCACCATTTCTGGGAATAGGGGAAGTCTGAGATTCTTCTATCCTGGGCGGAGAATTAGAAGTAACTTGTACCTCTACATAATCCTCATAAGTACTTCCAGGAATTGTTTTGTCTGCAATTCCACCAACAAGTAAAAGAATTATGTTGTTTTTTTGAGCAAGGTACAAATCAAAATCTTTTTCATAATCGCCAGATAATTCTACATTTTGTTTAGTATTTTGACTTGACTCCACCAACTCCCATGTATCTTTTTTCCATATATATAAGAAAAGATCAGGCTTTTCTTCACGTTTATCTTGGCTCCAATTCTGATCACAGTAACCCACCCACCGTATCTGTATCTGTCTAATATTTTCTACGCTTTCGCTAAGAGGGAACTTATACATTAATAAAATATGAGAGTAATCCTGAGCATCACTCATCCAGGTATTATAGATCTTATCTTCACTGCTTTCTATATTTCTATATTCATCTTTAGTATATAGCTTATTATATTTCTGAATTATACCTGGTGATGCATCAGATGCATCAGGCGGATTCTCTGTTTTCATCCACATCCATCCTGCTAGAACACCTTTCTCCACATCCATTGCATTATAAATATTAACAGTATCATCAATAAAAACAGGGTACACCCGTGTATTATCAGCAAGCCACGTCCACGGTGTGCGAATCAAAACAGTGATATTACCATACTCATCAACTCGAACGGTGCGTTCTAACAGTATCTTACTTGCTGGAGTCGCACTATCCCATGCATACAGACGAGGCAACGAAAACACCACCTGGTTTTCTTTGTTGATAAAAGAAACAGGTTCAGACCCAGTGATCTCCAAGATTTTTGAGGCACCCGACGAAGAAGTAAGAAACTGGTTCTCCCCATATCGAACACCCATAGTCTCACCAGTTCTCAAAGAAAACGCTTGAAGATGATGAAACAAGGCAAAATCCCTATACCCCAAAGGAGGAGAGGGAAGCAGGGAAAAACTATCGATAACAAGTTCCTCTTTCACCGTATCCTCAGCAGCAGTGTACCGGAGGTCAATCCCTTGACCATATTGATCACAGTAGGTAATCGAATCATTATCAACCTGAGCAACTGACACGTGTTTTTGAACAGCAGGCAACTCACCCGGAAAAGAATCATCGGCGACATAGCATAAATAGTTCCCAGGGGTGTATCGCACTGCGTACTCTCCGCGGGTTACAACAATAGGGTGCTGCTGAGAACAAGAAGATAGTGCCTGGAACAGTGCTGTGTAAGCGGTGTGCTTCACCTGGAAATCATAAGACTCATCATAAACCATCTGATGACAAGGAACAATACCGAAAACATCGTTTTCAGAGGAAACAGACGAGGAGCATGTAGAGCGATATACATGAACCGAATCAGTTTCTTTTAAGGAATCCTGTTGTACACCTGACGGAGGATCTTCGCGTAAAACCGGTGTTTGCGTACTCATTTCACCATTGAGATCAGCAGGTGTTCCCTGCTCCAAGGCGGTGGACACATAACTCACAATCAATTGAGGCCGATAGTATGACATATCACGTTTATGAAATACAGATGAGAAAAAGATGTTGTCGATACTGATCTGATTCTTGCTTCCTAGAACCAGAGAAAAAAATAGGTTATGCGACGCATAGTCGTTTTCAAAAAGACTGAGAAGATTTGTTGATTCAACGTATCCCGGATAAGAAATCAGCAAAGCATCATCAGGGTTCAAAGGAGCAGAAAAAAATCGTGAAAGGGGAGTAGAAAATGTCTCCATACATGTATCGCCTCGGAAGTGGGATACGGTAACTGGTACTGTTTGATTGGCAACAACGGTAACACCGTTGACCGGTGTCAATCGGAGGGTCACAGCAGTAAGATGATCAAGTGTTATTTTTGAGTACAAAGAAGAAACGTTAAACAGGAACACGGGATACATTTGACCCTGAGGACCAACAACAGAAAACTCTTTTAAGGCATTAAAAATCGTGACAGGATCATCATTGTACCAGTACACGTTTGCACTACTTGATATTGAAGTTGGAGAGCCACCTACCATCTTTTGAGCACTTATACTAAAAGAATTATCATTATCATTAAAACCTGTAGCGTCAAAGGAATACTGATTATCCAATGTATACGAGAGAATCAACCGATCTCCGCTATCATTCATCTCAAAGGATCCCCCAGAAACATCCAGAGAAGACGTCCGCCGTGACCCAGGGGTTTCATGACTGATATCGTAAATGTTATCAACAACAACACCGAGTTTATTCGATACATCTTGATTCACCGCGTTCGCTTTAATATCCTCAATATATGGAGTCCCCCAATAAAGAACAGAACCAACCGTTCCCATCACAATAAGAACAGAAAGCGACATAGAAAGTACTTCACTGACCGCATGATTATATCTCTTCATCATACTCCCAAAAACATTTATACACCAATAAGAAATTTAAACATAAACCAGGTGATCAAAACCATGATAAACATATGTTTCACACCAGAAGAAAACGTCCCATCCTCAAAAACACCAGCAACAACCCCAGACCCAAGACTATTCATAATACCCGCATAAAAAAAGACGGTAGTAATAGCAGCGACCTGCTCAGGACCAGCGCCCATCTTCCCAGCCCCACCACCAGTATCCTGCACAATCATCGCAGGAAGAAACTGCCCGCATAACACTGCAATAATCACAAGGAAAACAAGCATACCCACGTAGATAACAACAACATACGACGCCATATTAGCTCGCCGCTCCGCATCAAGTATTTTAATCTCCCGAGCATCGCGTGACGCGGCATCAAGAACATCCGCGATATTTCCACCGCTTTTACTTGCTTCAATAATCAAAGAAACCGTCCTCTGAATGGTTCGAGTATGCACCCGCTGGCCAAAAGCACTCAACGCATCTTCTACGCTACTTCCCCAAGAAACCTGCTGAGCGATCTTCTGAATCTCCCCTGTGAGTATACCATAGTTACCTTTTGCAGCAAACACAATTGCTTTTGTAAATGTCATCCCAGCCCGACGAGACTCAGCAAGATCCCGGACAAAATCAGGGAAAATCGCATCAATCTTCTGGATTCTCTTCGCATGAATTAACAGATAAAAACCAAAAATCCCTGTTCCAGATAACGTCGCAAAGATAAGGAAATCTATCCACGTGAAAAAGGTATGGAGAACGCCAATAAGCGTCAACATCATCAGCACGATAAATATCACTATAGATACCACAGTACTTATCGAAACAATCAACTGGTTCAGTTGCCCGGCAATCATCAGTTTTTTAATAAAACCAGGTTGAGGAATTTCTGATACCATTTACATCATCATCCATTAGCCATAGATTTAATAACAAAGGCAAATCCAAAGTGAATAATCGGTATCAACACAAAAACAATAACATACATAAGCGTCATCTGGCCCATAAATCCACTGGGAGAAAGCGATCCACTGACCACACTGATAATCATCATAAGCGGGATAACAATAAGAAGCATCAACACACCAGCCACCGCAGCAGTCACATAGCTTTCCGCCATAATCCCAAGACTTTCAATGCGTTGTTTCTGCGCCTGGCGGTTCTCACGCATATACTGATCACCCTTGGCAACAAAATACGTTTTCAACGACCCACCAGAAGTAACAGTAACCACAGTCCCTTGTAAAAACTCCTTAAACCGTTGAGACGGCGTCCTCTCAATGTTATTCCGAATCGAAGTAATAATATCAGAACCAAGCATCGCAACATCACGATAAATCCATGCAGCCTCTTCCTTAACCTCACCGTATATCTCCTGCTTTGATAGACTTTTAAAAACCTCGGTCGGTGTGATTCCTGCAGAGGACATTGCAGCAATGAAATTCACGGCATACGCCAAATTCACATCAATGTTTTTCTTTCGTGCTTTTGCTTTACTCGAAGGTAAAAAAAGACCAATTGCATACGTTACACCAAATAAAATCGCAGGAAGAATCAGAAAAATCACAATCAGCATCAAATCAATAGCAATATGCATCACATAGACAAGAACAATAAGAAAACTCACAAACGCAATAAAAGAAACAACGAATACAAGAAGAGACGTCATCAACAAAAACGCTACGTACGCAGCACCGCGGACATCCATATGCGAAGATGCAAGAGCAGCATTGAGTTTCTCATTTACTTTTCGTTCAGCGAATTGCCCTAGCCGCTTATAACAAAATTGCTGATAATTATTTAATGGCATCTCCTCAATTATCTCCTTTATTATCTAATCTTTTTTAGGTTTTTTTAAAACCAAAGATAAATTTCTTCTTTTTTTCCATCTTGGTTTGCATCCCTTCCGTTTTTCCTTCACCAATCATATCAGTTTTTTTCCATTGAAGTATCAACTTCATCTTTTTTAGGTTTACCCTCAATTAGCGGATTCTTTAACGTAGCCATAAACTCAACTGGTTTCTCTGTATACCGTGAGACAATATGAGCAACTTCCTTGAACGATCGAATATCATGCTTACGCATCCATTCAAGAATCTCCACCCGATGTTTTATCTCCTCAATTAGACGGTCTTTACCCATACCCCAACGAGTACGTATACGTTCCAACACATAACTTTTCCCAGAATAAACAAACCTATCCTCAATCGGATCCCACCGAAACACCTCATTTGTCAGAATCTCTTTTGTCGTCGGATCAATATCAATAATCTCAACAATCTGCTTACATCTTCTCACGCGCTTGTCTTTCACCCGAGCACTCACTTGAATGGTGATAATATCAAGTGACTGTAACATCACCCGCGGGATATCAATAGGTTTTCCTTCTAACCGATGGATAAGCGCCTTCGCAGAATCCGCATGAAACGTAGAATACGTAGTATGTCCGGTTGCCATCGCCTGAAACAACACATACGCCTCCTTCCCACGAATCTCACCAACAAGGATATACTCAGGCCGCTGACGAAGCGCAGCCTTCATCAAATCATACATGTCAATCTCACCGACAATTCTATCAGCAACCACCTCACCAAACCCGGATCGCGTAACCCCGGGGATCCAGTTCGGATGCGGAAGATTAATCTCACGAGTTT
>CAIYYQ010000201.1 GCA_903930505.1 Methanobacteriota archaeon | reverse complement strand
TCATGAACCTCGGGTTCTAACTCAAAATCAGAGTAATTGAGTTTCGACTGCCATTTCTTGTTGCATTGTTTAATTGCATCAAACGCAACCTCTGGTTTCGTAAGCCATGTATCCTCTTTCTGATCGCATGATACCCCTAACGCCTGAGAAAATAATGGAAGGTTTCCAGCAGAGCGAGAACACCCCAGATAGATACCATCAGTGTCACCATAGACCACGCGTATTTTTTTCTTTTGCAAGTCTTGCAACGTTTCAAAGAGAATCATCTGTCCTTTTGTGGTAATCGCTGCAGCACCCCAGAGATTAAATTGCCGCCCAGTAACAGTTGGTGCCGCAAGAATACCATGTGTATTATGTAATAAAATACCGCCATTAGCATCCACAAAATTTTCATTATTTTCAACACTTATATCATAGACATATTCGGAGCTTGGATTTACAAACTCTATTTTTTTAGGTGGAATCGCAAAGCAGTCTCCAAATGATTCTTTTTTACCTTTGAAATATGCTATCATTCTCGTATTATATGTTTCATCACTTGGTCTGAAATAGGTATTTGTCTTCATCCCAAATTGTCGTTGCAATAATATGAGATCTTCATTTAAACAACGACTATTTGTTGTATATCTCCCCAATGGCACTGAAGATGGCATATCTTGCTTATAATTACCATCTCCTTTCATATATGCGGTTAAAAAAACATTTTTGACAGGTGCTGAGGCAGAGAGAATTTGATGGGGGATCTTTTTGGTCCTACTATTGATACCACAATCTAAAATATTTTCAAAGAAATAAGCGATACTTTTTGCATGCATTGTAGAGACAATAACGCCAGTATCATCTCTTCTATCTAATGTATAGACTTCAGCCCCAAAAATTTTTTTTGACAGCTTTTGAATCCTCTCATGCATCTCCTCTGAAGAACAAGAAATTGTAATATAGAACTGTGGATTTCCCCTGACAAGCCTCTTGGAAATATGTCCTTCTGAAATATAATATCCTAATAATTCAGCTAAATGTTCGTCAACAATAATTCGTGCAGGAATTCTGCTTCTCTTTCGCCCGTTTGTTCCCACGGTTATATATTGATAAAGATTTTCGTTAATTTTAAGTCTTCTCATTTGATCTAAATCGATTTTCAAATAAGGCATTGAATGATTTGTCTTCGCGTTTATCGATAGTATTTTCTCCTTATAACCATTAAAAAAATCAAGATTTTTCTTATCGATGAATGCATAAAATTCATGGTTATGTATCTCATGTATTAAATCAATGTATTGTCTTCGTTCTATTGAAGGTATTTTTTCAGTATGTACTAAAAGAGTATCATCTTTAAGGTCTCCTGCTGAGATCTCAACAATTTTTCCATCTTTCAATGTAAAGACACTATGATTGGGAGTAACAATTGTATAACCACTTTTTGTGGTTATTTTCATTAATTTTTTATTCCATCTATGTCGAACCGCTTGTTTCACTTGTTTCATCTCTGTTTTTCCATCTTTGTTTACTGATACAGCGGTCCATTTTTTTTTTATATCGGCTATTTCAAATTCGGTTCCATTAATCTTTTGGATACGTGACCCATATTTTTTGATTGAGTTATCAACAAATTCACCAATTTTAATATTCACAATATTTCCATCTGGCTTTCGTAACATAATCCGTTGTGAATAATCAACACTTCCTGCGTTTCGAGCACCTTTGAGACTCTGGTACATCATCTGCAAACGCTGTACATCCGCTTTTTTCCCTTTTGTTTTTGCGACTTTGAGTTCTTTTTTTACTTTTGCGATCATGTTCATGATGCCAGTCATCGCACAATTGACAACACCCGCTGTTTTATCGATATGTATCCCAAGTAGGAATCCTTGATCAGCAAATGCATCCTCGGATGTGACTTTCCGCCAGTGTATATCTTGTTTCTCAAAAAATGTTTCGGGAAGTTTCTTCAGCCAAATATAATCATCAGGTTTTTCGTTTTTATTTGCGAGTCGAACCGTATCTGCACCGACGTTCATCGCCTTGAGAATCGTCGGATACATTGCACCAACATCAGCGACTACGACATAGTACCAGGGGATAAAATGAGAGTTTGCTTCTTTATCTGGTTTGATGGTCATTCCACCAGGCATGTGGTAATTCAATGTTTCTTCATCTTCTGTTGCATTCTCGTTATAGATTACATAGGGATATTCAACCCATTCAGGCATCTCTTCGCCATATTTTACCACTCGACGAAAATCCTTGGATAGTTGTTCTCGCATTTTCTTTGCACTGCGAACAATATCATTTTTCGAATTGCAATCTCGAAAATCCTTCAGCAATGCTTGGGTAATGGATTGAACGCGGCAGATTGGTGGCATGATCTTTTTTTGATACGCGCTACGAATCATCGCCATATGATCCCACATGTTCACTGCACCAGTGGGAAGTAGCATGTCAAACGGCATACACGTAGTGAACGCAAGTGGTAGCGCTTGTTGTATCAAATTAAGTGTGACCCCGATTTGTTCTTGTACATCATGTTTGTTGTATTGTAGCGTTCGCTCATCAAGTTTAATCTGAGATGGAGAAAGATAGATTCTATCGGGAATATGAACACCAAGAAACGGTGCGAGTGATTTCAGGTTGAATTCATCAAGAAATGAGTAGAATTTTCTTGCGGCTAGATAAGTATCAAAACTAGTGGGGTATATCTGGACGACTTCAGATCCTACGCCGAAATGAAATGATCGGTCAAGCCTGCATTGTTCTGAAACAAATTTCTGTAATATTTGTCGTTTCTCAGATGATAGCTGATCCTGGCAATTTTTTAGTATCCATTGTATTCGTCCGTACATTTGGAAATTATCAAACCCGATAATGTTATGCCCTGAGATGATATCACAGTCTTTAGCAAGTGTGCAGAATAGGCTGAGGTTGTCGATTTCTTCATCAAGATTATTGGAAACCAGTTGTTTTACTTCAATGTCTTCCCATCGTAAAGGACAGTCGATGATGTCAAACTGGAACTCTTCGTTCTTTAGTTGTTTCTTTGATGTAAATCGTATGGTAAATGTCGCATACCCGATGATATCTATCGGTGAGTCTCGTTTTCCTTCTTCGAATTGTGTAATCTCAATATCATAGATGAGTACCTTCAATGTTTTTTCTTCGCCGTTTGTATCAAAGAGCCATGTGGTCCCGTTTGCTGCTAGATCAGTTAGCGCACGTTGTTGATAGGGGATGTCATGTTCAGCGGTGTAGAACCCTTGTTCAAAAAACATATAGTCACTGACTTCTGGAACGACATAGGATTCTTTGGTGTATACCTTGAACACGTTTCGTTTCTCACGGAAATCACAGAAGCTACGGTAATTTTCGACATCACCGATTCTTGTTATTTTTGAGAGAACAGACTGATCTTTTTGGTTTTTTTCCAAGTAATCAATAAATGTTGTTCTCGCATTTTCTATAGATACATTCTTTGGTGTGAACGCAAGAAAATACGGGTTGTGTAGTTCATTGATTCGTTTTGGTGTTTTACCTTGAAAGTACAGAAATTCCGGTGAAAGGCCAAGGAGGAGATCACTCATCTAATACCGCCCCAATACAGACTGCTACGTCTGTTGATTCATTTTTTAGAATAATCTTATATGCGGTTATCGTATTTTATTTCTTTGATACGGTATGGTCACGCAGATCGTTTATTCTTCAGAGTTTAATCGACATGATAACATCGGACATCCGGAGAACGCAGAACGGCTTTTGGTCATGATGAAAGCAGTGACACATGCACCGTTTTATGAAAAACTAACCTTTATTGAACCAACGATGGTATCAGAAGAACTCTTATTTTCTGTTCATTCTGAGGAGATGATCCAACAAATTAAAGATATTAGTGATCAGGGAAATTCGTGGATTGATCTGGATACGTATGTTTGTAAGAATGATTACACGACCGCGCGACTTGCTGCAGGTGCGGTTGTCGACGCCTGTCAGAATGTCATTGACGGTAAGACAGATAATGCATTTGCCATGGTTCGACCCCCAGGTCATCATGCAACATCAAATCGATCAATGGGGTTCTGTTTGTTTAACAATGCTGCGCTTGCTGCTCAATATATTTCCAATCAAGGAAAACGTGTCCTGATTTTTGACCATGATGTACACCATGGAAACGGTACCCAGTCGATTTTCTATGAGCGAAACGATGTGTTGTATCAGTCGTTTCATCTATCACCACATTACCCGGGTACTGGTGCAATCAATGAAATTGGGCATGGATCTGGAAAGGGATATACTGTGAACGCACCGTTGTTTCATGGATCTGGAGATGATGTTGTGTCTTGTCTTTTAAATGAGATATTTCTTCCCATCGCTCGTCAGTTTAAACCAGATTTCATCATTGTTTCTTCTGGTTTTGATTCCCATCATGCTGATCGTCTTGGTGGACTTGCGTTAACCGCAGATTTTTTCGGGGAGATGATTAAAAGATATCAAGAAATCCAACCAAAACTTGTCTGCACATTAGAAGGCGGTTACAATTTGGATTGGATTGGAAAATGTTTACTTTCTCAGCTTGGTCAGTTAACATTTCATCCTTTGGTTTTTGGTGAAAAAACTTCTGAGGATAAAACCGGGGAACAGATTGTCCCCTTGTTGAAAAAAGAATTAAAAGGGTTTTGGAAACTCTAAAAAAAGATTTTAGTCGAAGATCATGCCCATGCCGGTTGCCGCGGAATCTTCCTGTTGTATGATTTTTTTGTTGATTTTCTCTGCTTTTTTCTTGTCAAGTTTTTTAAAACCAAGTTCATGTGCAAGTTCTTCTGCGTGTTTTACACCAGTTTCGCTTCCTTCGATTTTAAGGTAGGTTTCTGTTCCTTTTATGTCGAGTGCGTGTGCATCTCTGCTGAGTATGCTTTGTCTGCTGACGACATCATCTTTTATGAGGGTATTGATTTTTCCTGCATGTTCTGAATCTATCTGGAAAATCACATAGATCATGTTGTATCACCTAACTGTTGTTGACGGTAACGTAATAAGGGGACCTATATAAAATTACTCTTTTTTTAGGAGACGTCCGTCTCTGTTGATTTCTTTTTTTCTGATTCGTGATGAACTTATTGGTCGTCCGTCGTCTGCAAGCATAAACGGTATTTCAATGATTTGCATTGGTTTCTTTTTGTTTTTTATACGAATTTGATTGATTTCTTCTGCGGTTTGTCGTGTCGCAGAGGATACTACAATTACATCAAAATCTTCTTTTATTGTGGGCCCGTATTTATCATGGATGGGCTGTATAACAATTGTTTGTGTTGTTTTCTGTTTATGAAGAAAAGATTCAATTTCTTTTTTTCGTTGTTCAAATGCTGAGATGTCACCTTTTTTTTCAGCAAGGTTTCCTGTTGTTATGCCGATGAAGAGATACCCGTTTTTTCCTGTAGCCTCAAGTGCAATATCGATAAGTTGTTTATGGCCTCTGTGGAAAGGATTGAATGTTCCACCAATGCATACCTTCATCAAGGAGAACATCGAACAAGAATTATTAAACATATTGACAAGAGTTCTCTGATATTTTAATTGAAAACAAAGGACATGAGAAAACTATAAATTCTCTTATTATATCTCTTTCTGTATCTAAGAAGGATGGGACCATGAAATCAAAAACCTTGATTCTTGCAAGCATATTTTTTTGTTTTTTATTTGCAATATTTTTAACTTGTTTGATCAGTGGATTTAATACTGTAAGTGGCCGGGATATCTATGTTGATACTTCTCCGTATTATCTCTTTAGAGATGGTACTGCGGAGCATCCTTATAAAACCATTCAATATGGAATCGATGTGGCAAATGAGGGGGATACTGTGTATGTTTTTGGTGGGACGTATAACGAATCGTTGAATGTATACAAAAAAATAAATTTGAGCGGCGGTATCGATGATAAGAATACTACGATTAGTTATGGTACAGATTGTAAATATTTGATAGTGATCGCTGCTGATTATGTGATGTTTGAAGGATTCGATGTTGTTGACAATGGCAATCATATCATCTCTGATATCGGTGGTGCTCTTATTCATGTGACTGCAGATAATGTGATTCTTCAGCGAAACACTATAAAGAACTGTACCAATGGAAGGGGTATTTACCTTGATTCATGTAATGGCAATGTGATAGGAGCAAACCTTATTTCGAACATAAAATCAGGGATTTACCTTTTGAACTCCCATACAGATGATATTATCAATAATCAGATTTTAAATTGTGTCGATGCCGCAGTAGATATGCGCAACTCGCAGAGTAATCGAATATATGATAATATTTTGTCTGGATGCAGATATGGTATTTACACCAGAGATTGTAGCTCTAGTAATATAAGTAAAAATGTAATAGAATTCAATACGCTGTATGGTATCGGGCTCTATAAAAGTAATAGTGATATTATTTCTGAGAATACAATCTATAAAAATAGTGTCGATGGTATTTATTTGAATTCGCACTTGAGTGTGGTGCGGAATAATACTATTTCCGGGAATCAAATTGGAGTCGTACTGGATGAGTCAGGTAGCGAAATTTATCAGAATACTATAATTTCTTCAGGTTCGATCGGTCTTTCTGTTTTGTCTGGTTCTCAAAATAATAAGGTTTATAAAAATAGTTTTAGTGGCAATGTGATTAATGCAAAAGAGCAAGGGAGTAATCAATGGGACTATGGAGGTTATGGAAATTACTGGGATGATTATAAACAAGTTGATAGAAATTTTGATGGGATTGGTGATGTTTCGTATCAGATTTCTGGTCGAGGGACTGATCATTTTCCGTTGGGCATCTTTTTAAAGCTACCAAATAAACCTGCAACGCCTTCGCCAGCAGATGATGCTGAGAATGTTGGTTTGAAAGTATCATTGCGGGTAACCGTTTCTGATCCAAATGGCTGGATGATGAAAGTATCATTTTACAATGCAGCTGATGATACGCTTCTAGGAATACGACAAAATGTAATAAATTCAGTTACCTCATATGACATTTCTCTTTCTTTTGGTACCACGTTTGCATGGTATGTCAAAGTGAACAACAGTTTGTTAGAGAATCGTTCAGATATCTGGTTTTTTACAATAAAACAACGTCCACCTCAGAACAAAAAACCTGTTGCAAACCCTGGAGGACCATATACTGGTAAAATAGGTCAAGAGATTTCATTATCTGGTTCTGGTAGTTCCGATCCTGATGGTTCTATCAGTTTTTATCGGTGGAATTTTGGTGATGGCTCCAGCGAAATTCTCCAGAAAAATCCATCTCATGCATATTCTGCCCCTGGTGTCTATGTCGTTACTCTTACAGTAATTGATGATAATGGAACAAGTGGAATGGCGAACACTACAGTAACGATTCTCTCGACATCGTTAACAAATCAGCTTCCACAAGCGAACGCAGGTGGCTCATATTCAGGATTGGTGGGCAACATTCTTACATTTTCTGCTGCGGCAAGCACTGATTCTGATGGAAGCATTGTAAATTACACCTGGACTTTCCAAGATAAAATACAGTATGGCCAATCAACCACACATATCTTTGTGAACCCTGGAAAATATCTTGTCACACTTACAGTTACCGACGATAAAGGTGGTACAAATCAAACCTCGGCTCTTGTGACTATTAATCCAGTTTCATCAAAAGGTGTTCCAGGATTTGAACTTGGTATAGTGCTTATTGCCATAGGAGCAATACTTCTCTTGGAACGGAAACAAAAAAGATAATATTTTCAGTTTTTTTCTTGAATTAACAACACAAGAAAGAACATTCAACAAGAATTGGTTGATTTTGTTTTCAGTTCTTTTTCATCCATCATGTGAAGTACTCTGTCTATTTCATCATGGTAGTCCATTGAAGTCGTTTTTGCCTGTGTCACGTTGGTCTTTTCCGTTATATCAACAATGTTTTCTGATCGAGATAGTTTTGATTGTGTTTTTTTATGTGTATACAGTCCTTCAAGTTGGTTGTTTAGTCGGTTTGCTTCTGTTTTCCAGTCGGAAATCTCCTGTTTCAGATGATTGATATATTCTTGTAAATATGGTTGATTTACAATGAGATCAGGTGGTAGCGTATGATCTAGTAACGATCGGTTTTTTTCCATTTGAATTGCTTGTTGTAATGTCTTGATAAGAAATTCTGTTCTGTTTTCTGCAAGTTCATCGATTTGTTGGATGAGTTCAATTGGTAATCTGAAATTATATAATTTTTTCTCCTTCATGAAATGCTTTCTCCTCAGAATCTTCAAATCTGAATCATATGAATACTTTTAAAGACATCGCTTCATTTCAGGTGGGTATGGGTAGTTGTTGTCAAGAGTATGGATGTATTCACTGTTGTAAAGATACGCATATGCCGTTGTCCTATGATGATGTTGCCCGAATATCTAGGTTAGGATATGCGTCTCATTTTTTTGTTAGGAGGTTACGGAGTTGGTTGCAGTTACAAAATCGAAAAGGGAAATGTGTGTTTCATAATGGAACCGGATGCATCATATATGATAATCGACCCGATGGTTGTCAGTTGTATCCTGTGATTTTTGATAAAGAATTAGATTCTGCGGTTGTTGATGATGAATGTCTTCACCGGGATTGTTTTAAACTGTCGGATGATCGTGTGCAAAAACTTTATGCGCTCGTCTCAAAAATAGAACACGAACGAGATGAGCGTGTTAAGAAGAAACGGTAAGTCTTGTCCGCTATTTATGTTTAGTATTTTACAAAGCACTCGTGATCCTGCCAGAGTGAGAT
>CAIYYQ010000200.1 GCA_903930505.1 Methanobacteriota archaeon | reverse complement strand
ATCATTTGGGTCTGAGGTGTTTACGCATTCATATCTTTTGATAATATCGTTCCAGAGTATGTTGAATATTGCTTGAGAGGTTTTTTCAACGATAATGTCAACATCTTCCGTGTTTCTGCTCCTCCCGAAAACAATCGCAATATATCCTGAGACTATCACATAATTCACATGATGTTTTTCCAGGAGTTTGATAAAATCGATAACGAAATGATCCAGTAAGGATAGTTCTCGGTTGAAAATGATTTTGTTTCCCGTAACTGTGAGTTCCACGCATTTCACCAATTGGATGAACAACCCCTAAAAACAATGGTTGTTTTCTCCCTATGTATACAATAGTGTAGACGCTGATAAACTTTCCGTTTGTTTTGTTTATTTTCTTGAAAACTTTTAAAAGAGGCTAGTATATCCCCTTCGCATCGTATATATCGGGGGAAAGAAATATGAGTGCATCTGAAAGTAAAAGGAAACGAGCGGGCAATCCACCTTCAACGCAACCTAAGAAATCATCGCGGAAATGGATTTTTTCCGCTGTCGTTATTTTCATCATATGTATCGCGGTAGTCGCATTTGTTCTGCTTCAGAAACCATCTTCTAATAATGGAAATACCCCTGCGCCTGAAGGGAACCCTATTGCAGTGTTTAACACGAGTATAGGGACGTTTAAAGTTGAGTTGTTTAAAGATAAAATGCCAATAACGACAAATAATTTCGTGAAGTTGATAAATGATAAATTCTATGATGGCATGATTTTTCATAGAATAAGTGATAACTTTATGATCCAAGCTGGCCGGTATTTCCCAGATGGCTCACAAAAAACCAGTCCCTATGCAAATATTGCGTTTGAGACAAGCGACGTAAAACATGTTGATGGAGCGATCTCAATGGCAAGCACTGGAGCAAAAGTTGGAGGAGGTGCAGAATTTTTTATTTGTGATGGTGCTCAGTCGTTTCTAGATGGCAATTACGCAGCGTTTGGTGTTGTAACTGAGGGGATAGGATTCGTACAAGATATCGCAAGTCAACCGCAAGATAATTCAAGTCCTGCTGGTGGGGGCAAACCACTTACTGATATCATCATTAATTCAATTCGAATAGAATAAGGAGATAAGATCTATGGCAAATAAAATAGCTGTTTTTGAGACAAATAAAGGCAAGTTTTCTGTTGAGCTTTTTGAAGATAAGGCACCATTGACTACCGGGAATTTCATCAAACTCGTAAACAAAGGGTTCTATAACGGATTGGTTTTTCATCGTGTGATCCCTGATTTTATGATACAGACCGGATGTCCGAAAGGTGAAGGCACAGGTGGGCCAGGATACGCTATCAAGGATGAGTTCCATAAAGACCTCATCAACATGCGTGGGACGCTTTCAATGGCGAACTGCGGACCAAATACCGGTGGCAGTCAGTTTTTCATTAACGTTGTCGATAACACTTTTCTTGACTATAACAAACCACCGTCTTCCAGTAAACATCCTGTGTTTGGAAAAGTTGTTTCAGGGATGGATATTGTTGATACCATTTCAAAGATGAAAACCGGGAGAAACGACAAACCTGTTGAAACCATCACCATTAAAACAATTACCATAAAAAACCCGTGAAACGTGAAAAATATGAGTATTCTATCTGACAACGACATTGAGCAGCTGATGCAAAAAGATGAGTTGGGGATAGAGCCGTTCCAAGAAAAAAATCTTACGCCGAACGGATATGATCTATCAATCGAAGAAGTATACATAAAGAAAACAGAACAACATATCAAAGAAGGCATAGCAGTGATTCCGCCTCTAACATGGTTTGCAATTAGCACCAAAGAATTTGTGAAAATGGGGCCGAAAATCACGTCTCAGCTGTGGATCAGATCAAGCTATGCACGCAAAGGGATCATGGCAAGCTTCGGAAAAGTCGATGCAGGATTTCATGGAACATTGACGATTGGTTGTTTTAACGCAAGTGATAAAGAGGTAGAAATCCCAATCGGCGATCGGTTCTGCCAGATTGTTTTTGAGAATCTTATGTCTGAGCCAAAGGCACTATATAGTAAACGATCAGGGACGTATCAGAATCAACGAGGGTTAACACTTAAGCGGTAAATATTTGTTATATTAAAAAAATTTCCATTTATATAAAAAAGGGGTAGGGTTGCTAGAAAGAGTTAATAAATCTGACTTCATACCATTTTACTATGGCAAAATTTTTGGATACGACCGGGGTTTCGAATGAATTGGCACAAATAATCAAAGGTGCAAAAGAAAGATTAATTCTCATAAGCCCCTATTTACAAATTTGTGATAGATTTAAAGAGATGCTAGAAGACCAAGATAGAATGAAATTAGATATCAGAATTATATACGGGAAAAGTGATCTTCAAACAGAACAGAGTAATT
>CAIYYQ010000199.1 GCA_903930505.1 Methanobacteriota archaeon | reverse complement strand
TTAGGATCGAGTAAATTAAACGTTATTGTATCCATGTTCAGTTCGTCAAAAACCATGTGGATGAGTTCATGGATTTCATCTGCATTTCTGTTACTTACAGTAACAACCGCACTTACTTCTGTTTCTGCCTTTAATGTACTCAAACCATCCATGAGTACATGGATATTTTCCTTAGTCTGCTCTAACCAATCTTTCCCTCTAATTTCAGTATACGTCTCTGGGTGTATGGTGTCGAGAGAAACTCCAATAAAATCGAAGTTCTCCGCTATCTTTTCTACATAATCTTTATTGAATAAACTAAGATTTGTCACAACCATAGGAAGGAGACCTTGCGATTTTGCATGAGCAGCTAGTTCAAATAAATCTGAACGAAGAAAAGGCTCGCCTCCACTACACGTCAAGGTAATAGCACCTATTTTTGCTACATCAGTGATAATTCTTTTCCATTCTTCAGTCGTTGGTTCATTTTCTTTTTTATTTTTCCACATACCACAATAGTTACATTGAGAATTACATAACGAAGTTATGGTAAGGTATGCATATGTCGGTCGTTTAACAGAAGTACCTATATGATTATACGCATAATTTTTTATAAACCTAAGACCATGTGAATTTTTCATATGTTAACCTTCATCGTACTGATTGGGTGCGTCGTTCTTCGTATGTTTCGTTTTTAAAGTAATATCATAGTCCGATACTGTGAAATATACCCAGGAGAAAATCTATTCCGATAAGAGCGATAATAACAATAGCGATAATTATGATAACCCATATAGCAAATTTTAATACTTTCCAAAGCACAAGCGCGATCACAAGGATGCCAAGGAGTACCGCCCAAAACGGAATGATATAGCCAAATATGTCCATCTATTTCACTTCTCCATCTACACAATTTTTATTATACCCATTAACACCATGACGACAATAGCTAATATTATCGCTCCTAGAAGACCAAATATCCACCAACCTGCCACGAATGCTACTACCGAAAGTATTGTAATATGGGGCCATTCAATTTTTATGTTTGCCATTTTGCTCTACCCTATGCTTTGGTTAACGTGACAGACTGACTGTTAGAATTTGTAATTATCAGCTGATTTGGATTTGCGTTAGTAAATCTATAATCATAGGTCAAACCAACTGGTCCACTAGAAGTGAAAGTTATTTTTGCACCTGCGACAGCCCACGTATAGGTTCCGCTTAATGATATGTCTCCCAGTTGACCGGTCACCGTTACATTATTATCACTAGTGAAGGTCATAGATCCGCCCCCGGAAGTTGTCCAGGTTCCAATAAATTGGCTTTTATCAACAGCGTTTGTGCAACCGGTCAAGCTTATTATTGTCAACACCACCAGCATAATTCCAACAAGGACAAATTGTTTTTGTTTTTTCATCTAAATGCCTCTCCTTATGGTGCTGTTAATCTCCCAACCTTTATATAGATATTCCCTAAAAACAATAACAAAACAGTATAGAAACAACTCAAAACTAGTTGATATTGAGGAACGAAATGTAAGTGAGAAAAGGTATCATGTATGCAACGATCAACGCTTTGAACTCTGGTTTCTTCTATAAAACAGGAATGCAACATGAAAAGTACCTTTTCCACAAGGCATTGAGTTATCGGTTTAATAAAAAGACAGAGGGGAGGATTTCTGGGGAAAAAACCCAAAAACCCCAATTGAATTTATACTTATAATGGCCCTATGACGGTTGGTAGGACGAAGCTGACAATGGCTGCGATAATCCATACGATAATCGCTATACCTAGCGCTTTCAGCCAGCCGATGCTATACATAACGCCAAGAGCAATAAGCCAGGCTATTCCACCGATTATGGACGCTATCCATCCTAACTCAGGGCGGAGGAAATAGTAGGTAGCTGCATATATTATTGAGCCGATGAAGGCAGCCAATAAAGCAGTGCCGAACCCTTCCTTTTCTCCAAATATTTTCGTTACGACATAGATAATAATTGCCGATATAACAAGACTTATTAAAAATACAATTACTGTTGCTAAAGTTACATCTATCATTTTTTCTCCTCCGGTATTATTTTTTACATTATCTTATCTTACTTCTCTTCTTTTCTTTAATTTTTTTTGCTTGGTATTACAGCACCTACTATAGTCAGCACAATTTCACCAATTATTAATGGAATGACGTATTGCGCTGCAGGCTTTTAAGTCTTACTTATAGAGCCGCTGGAGGGATTTGAACCCTCGGCCTATTCCTTACCAAGGAATCGCGCTACCAGGCTGTGCCACAGCGGCAGTTGAGAATCCCCTAATAAAAACCAGGTTTATTACCCTTTTTGCAAAAGTGGGTTAAAAGAGAATATTAATTAGAACGAAAACCATTGTTCATATCTAGTTGAATATGATAAAAAAAATAGATTTACCCGATGTCCAATCCAGGCTTTCCTCATCACATTTTAAACTCACCCGTGTTGGTGTAACTGGTGTAAAAAAGCTTGTTTATATCAAAAGACCGAATCAAAAACAAGTGCTTCCACTTGTTGTTAAAATGGATCTCTTCGTGGACCTTCCCGCAACACAAAAAGGAAGCCATATGTCCAGAAACCTAGAACTCATCTCGGAAATCATTGATGAAAATCTGAAAAAACCAGTACCGGATCTGGAATCATTCTGCGCAAAAACCGCAGAACTTCTCCTTAAAAAACATGAATACGCTACGTACTCCGAAATCCGAGCAGAAGCAGATTATTTTTTAGATGTTACCTATCCATCAGGAGCAAAAGGATCAGAACCCTATAAGCTTCTTGCAGAAGCAAAAGCAAAAAAAAATGGGGAAGCAAAAAAACTCATCGGCGTCAAAGTAATAGGAATGACTGCATGCCCGTGTGCCATGGAAGTAATCAGAAAACTCAATGATAGAAGTGAAACATTTCCAGCACCAACTCATAATCAAAGAAACCTAGGAACATTAATGATCGAAGTGCCAAGAAACGATTACTCAGTTGATGCTGATGATCTCATCGCAATCGTGGAAAACGCGTTCAGCAGCCCAACCTACAGTATTTTGAAACGCAAAGAAGAAGGCGACCTTGTTCTCAAAGCCCATCAGAAACCAAAGTTCGTCGAAGACGTCGTCCGCGATATCCTCAGCGCAGTTTTAACAAAATATAACCATCTCCCTGATGATGTGATGGTTGTTGTCAGAAGCGAAAGCGAAGAATCCATCCATAAACACAACGCATTCGCAGAGCGTATAACTACACTTGGAGAACTAAGAAAATAAACGGTTTTACTAGATAAAAAAGCTTAAAACATCGTGTTCTTTACCATTTCCCTATGACAAAATATCATATTGCTTGGTTACCAGGAGACGGAGTTGGAAACGACGTAATGAAAGCAACAAAAATCGTCCTTGATGCAGTCAATCTTGACGCAGAATATATACACGGGGACATCGGATGGGAATTCTGGAAAAACGAAGGAAATGCATTACCAGATCGAACCATAAAACTTTTGAAAGAAACCGATTGCTGTCTTTTTGGTGCAATCACCTCAAAACCCAATGAAGATGCACAAAAAGAACTCAAACCAGAGTTCAGAAACAAAGGAATCACCTACACAAGTGCAATTGTTCGACTTCGACAAGAATTCAACCTTCACACAAACATTCGACCCTGCAAAGCATATCCTGGAAACCCCTTGAACTACCGTGACGACATCGACCTTGTTGTCTTCCGAGAAAACACAGAGGATTTGTACGCAGGTGTTGAATTCAGACCAGTCCCAAAAGAAGTGTTTTCTGCATTAATGATTCATAAAAAAATGAAACGATTTGAAAAAATACCGTTAGACGAAATAGCAATTTCTTTAAGGATTTTTACAAAAAAAGCATGCCAAAGTATCGTCCGCCAAGCATTTGAATACGCAAAAGAACACCATCGAAAGAGTGTAACTCTTGTAGAGAAACCAAATGTCATTCGAGAAACGAGCGGAATGATGGTTCACGAAGCACGACAAATCGCAAAAGAATACCCAAAAATCCAGTTCAACGAAGTGAATGTCGATGCAATGTGTATGTGGCTTGTCAAAAATCCACAAGATTACGATGTCTTAGTCTCCTCAAACATGTTTGGAGATATCATCTCTGATCTCGCAGCACAACTCGTCGGTGGACTAGGATTTGCCTCAAGTGGAAACATTGGGGATA
>CAIYYQ010000198.1 GCA_903930505.1 Methanobacteriota archaeon | reverse complement strand
TTCACCTGAAAATCAACATATTTTCATAACTAATCTCTTGGTTTCCGATAAAATTTCTGCTAAAACGGATCTACGCACAATGATTAAGTGTTTGAGGGGTAATAGTTGCGGAAGTACTGCCGAAATACCTACCTAAAGAATTAAAAATAAAGCCCTTTGTAATATTCAAGAATATTCCATAATCAAACAATACGTGATTTCACCCTATTAAACACACTTGTTTAGCTGCAGAGAAAAAGAAGAGCATCAAATCACCTCCTGCGTACTATCTCTATCAATCATCAAAAAAAGAACGTAAACTATTTAAACCAGCAAATTGAATATATTTAATTACTTAAATATATAATTGATAGTTATTGAAAAAATATCAGGAGAAAAACCGTTCCCAATTTCGTCGCTTTTTGTTTCCCGTTTTCGTAACGTACTGTTTGACATTTGTATGATATCACATTTCAAAATCTATCTGTATTGCATCGTTTTTGACTCCATTAAATATTTAAATGCAGAGTGACATAATCATTGTGTAGGGTGTATTTGATATGTCTACGACTCATAAATGGATTCAGCATCATTTTAAAGAACTGGTCGATCAGTATGCTGGTAAATATGTTGCTGTTGTTGATACGAAAGTGATTAGTGTCGGTCATTCACCAAAACAGGTTGAAGACGAAGCGCGAAAGAAAAAACCAGGGAAAAAACTTTCAGTGATTCTCGTTCCGAAACGGGAGGATCTGCATTGCCTTCTCTAACATTTCCGTACATGGAATATGAAGAGATGGGTGTACCGGTAATCCCTTATATCTGATTTATAATTCCATTGCTTTTAAATGGTTTTACTTTATTACTCTTAACCCATGAACTATGAAACATTGAAGATTGAAATAACAAATAATGCTGCGTATATCATCCTCAACAGGCCTGATCGACTCAACGCATTTGACATGAAACTCGGTGAGGAACTCTACGATGCGTTACATTCAATAGCAAACCAAAAAGACGTACACGTCGTCGTGATCAAAGGAACCGGAAAAGGATTCTGCGGTGGAGGAAACGTCAAAGAAATGCATACCGCAGAAAACAAATCGCAGTTTTTACGAAATCTCACCCGAGCGATTCATCGCTGTGTCATAGAGATGAGAACCATGGAAAAACCTGTGATTGCAGCAGTCAATGGTGCAGCTTTTGGCGCAGGCCTCTCATTAGCGCTCGCCTGTGATATCATAATCGCAGTCAAAGATGCAAAAATGAGTACCGCATTTATCGGGATCGGTCTTGCCCCAGGATGCGGTACCCAGTTTTTCACAAAAATTGTTGGATATCAGCGCGCATGCGAGTACATCCTCACATCAAAAACGTTCACCGCAGAAGAAGCGTATCGTTTAGGAATCATAAATAAAGTTGTTACGTCAGATCAATTAGACGCTGCGGTTGAAGAATATGTAAAACTGTTTCGAGTGCTTGCACCGATAGCTGTTGGAAAAGCAAAAATGCTTATCAACAAAAGCCTGGAAAACAACATGATCTCTCATCTGAAACTGGAAAGTAAAACAGCGGCATGGTCTGCAGCAACCGATGATTTCAAAGAGGGTGTTGCTGCGTTTGTCGAAAAAAGAAAGCCACAATTCAAAGGAACCTAACCGATTTTCGACAATTGTAGTAAAACAGATGAAAAGGTTTATGTAGTAAACCTATAATCAGAGGAGGATTTTGTTTAAAACTAATTGAATCGAGGGAAGGCAAAAGGGAAAAAAAGTGGATTGTATGAAATACACTACTCTTGAGGTCTCTCAAAAAGAAGATATTGCAACAATCACGTTGAACAGACCTGATGTTCATAAT
>CAIYYQ010000197.1 GCA_903930505.1 Methanobacteriota archaeon | reverse complement strand
TGGGAGCGCCGGCGGCAAGCTAAGTTCCACGGGTTACTCCTCTAAGCGGGCAATGACGAGGAATGATCGCTCAATTGCTAATTGAAAAGGAAATAAAGGAACAGGTGATATGAATGAAATCGGATAGTAACATATTTATGAAAGTGGACGAACTTGGATCCGTAAGATTCTATCTAATTGATGGTAGAGACAGTGCGGTAGATGCGATATTTCGAGCAAGATTTAAACTATATGCTGAGGAAGGTAAGTATATCGCTGATAACGGCATTAATTTTCATATAGAAAAAAATATGGAATACGATGTTTTTGATCCAATTTCTCTTCACCTGGTTGCAGTAAATGAAAAAGATGAGATTTTTTGTGGTATGAGAATAGTACCATACAATAAAGAGATTGGGTTGCCAATGGAAAACAGGTATTCTGATAACATGATCTATAGTAACCCTGGTTTCGATTTATCTCATTATATAGAAAATTCCGGTATACCTTCAGAAAACATCGCGGAGTTTGGCAGATTTTTCAAACTTAGCAATAGGCAGAACGTAGATCCGATATATGATCCGGTTAGCATGCTGATGTGGAAGAATGCTGCGCAACTTACAAAAAGTGAAATAGGCGGCGTAAAAATCATAAATTGCGCATTTGCCTGTGCCGTGCCAAGCCTTGCAAAGTTGTATAGCAAATTTGGTATGGGCATGGTACCCGACTTAGCTGGTAATTTTGGGAATTACAGATTTCCCGTGCCGACAAAACTAAATACCAGCAATGGTCAAACAACGATAGAAAATCTGGAATTTGTGCCTCTTATGCTATCAAGAAAAAATGTTACAGAAAGAATACGGAACGGTGAATGGGACGCATTCGATCTGGCCAGGCCAAAGATCGACAGCAAATTATTGGTGTACCTGGTTCCAGAAGAATTTGGATTGAACCAAGATGAACTTTACAAACAAAAAAAGGATTTGGCGGATTTATATAAAATGCTGTATGTCGAAGATGAACAGAGAGCACCGGATGAAAACTTGATCATATCCCGTAGAGTGGCTCTATCACGTCGTTAGCTCTTTTAACCTTAGAAAGATTGTTTTGCACAGAAGCTGTCCTGACCTGTTCGATTGTTTATAGTCTTTCGCCCTTCATAATCCGTTGCATGTCGCACCCATAAACAAGACGCCTGTCTGCCCAGGCTCATCCTGCTTTAGAAATCGACACCCCCTCCGGGCTCATCCTGTATTGAAAGAGACTGTATCTTGACATTTGATAGTTACAGCTACATAATAGTCACAAGTATATATTTAAACCAATACATGAATATACAATCATTAATACCTCTCATAGCGACCATAGCCTATATTCCGCTGATTATCATCCTTTACGCTAATCGTCCCTGGCAGCGCCAGAAACAGATCTTTGCCTTGTTCCTCTTTGCTGTTATGATCTGGAGCTTCGGTGATTTCGTGTTTCGCAGCGATTTCCTGTTCAATGAAAAAGTTGTTATCGCAAAAATGGTCCTGTGTATCCTTACCTTCGGCGCTACGCAACTCCACTTTTTCTTGCGTACGTACTATGAGTCAAAAAAGCCAGTGATTCACCTGGCTTACATCATCATGGGTCTGGCATTTATATGGATAATCCTGTTTGTCCCTGAAAGTGTAGCCTTTGATAATGGCGTTATACCAGTATATGGAATATGGATATATCCTCTGGCAGTTTATTACACAATCTTGATCGGGCGTGATGTATTCATTCTCATTAAGAAGCTTAGGAGCATGGTAGACCCGGTAGCGCATAACCAACTAATCTACCTTCTTGTATCTATATTTATTCCCATAATTATTATCGCCTTTTCACTGGGCAGAATAAGCCAGGAATATCCACTTGCGCACGTGGCCAATTTTATTAGTGCCCTGCTTTTAACATACACGGTTATAAAACATCAGTTACTCGATTTGCGTCTTGTCCTGCGGCGCAGTTTGGCCATTATCTCCATGATTGCCATCGGGGCAGGCATCTACCTGTTACTGTATGTCATCGGGCACTTTCTGTTCCATTTCGATGTAATTACCATAAACTTTTTACTGGGAATGGTTACTGCCCTATTGATCGTTTTCGTGATTTACCAGTTACGGTACATGTTAATCGGCCAGATAGATAAATTGTTTTACCGCGATGCCTACGAATACCGTCAAAAACTCAGAGACTTTATCGAGAACCGTATCAGGGGAATGCTCAGCCTCGATGAAATGGGTAATGAGTTGTTAAACCTGCTATGCGGCGCCATCAGATGCAGACAGGCGTACCTGATGCTGCCCCGTGAGGATACCGGCGATTTTTATATCCGTTTCTTCGTTGGGCCGTCACAATCTAAATTGGCTCTCGCCGTAAAAAACGATAGCCCGATAATCCGGTGGCTCCAAAAGACCAAAACATATCTGCCCAAGGATAGATTGGATGTAGCTCCCGAATTCAAGGGTTTGTGGAAAGACGAGCTTGAATCTATAGCTCAACTGGATATCCAGATGTTCATGCCGGTGATTAGCAGGAATAACCTTATCGGCGTGCTGGCACTCGGTGAAAAACAAAATAAAAACAGGTATTCTTTAGAAGATATCAACTATACCGAGAGAATAATGAACAATACAGCGACCAGTATTGAGAAAGAATACCTGCAGGACCAACTGAGAAAACGTGAGCAGGAACT
>CAIYYQ010000196.1 GCA_903930505.1 Methanobacteriota archaeon | reverse complement strand
GTAACAATACTATCCTTTCCTCCAGAGACCGCAACAGCAATCCGACTGTTGTTTACTGTTTTCCCCTGTTTCTTCAAATCCTTTTTCACGCGACGCTCCACAAACTCAACAAAATGCTGACTGCAGAGATGTGCACCACTATACCGAATAACAGTAACTGCAGGTTTATGACATTTACTACAAAGTATCATAATCAAAAAACAGGAATCATTCAAAGATAAAATAGTTATGGATGATTAAGTGAGTCAACAGAAAGCTCAAACGCAATAATCGGATGCTCCAAAGAAAAAGCAGAAATCGTCCTTGGATGAAGCTCACCGAACACACCGATCTCGACGTTTTCTTTGCGTAACGATGCACATCGCCCAGGGATAAACGCAGGATGTTTGCCATCTTGTATTTCATAGGAAATCCCGATGTCACGACATACTGCCTCAATTAAAGATTTACAAGAAGTGAAGTTTGCTTTTGCATCGATTTTCACCGCAGCAAGATGCCGACGGTTCTTTGCATTTTGATCCACAATAAAACCAAGTTCAAATATCTGCTGAGGCAACGGATGATGCCTGTTCTCATTGAGAATCGAAAGCATCGACGGCAACAAACTTACACGAAGACACGAATAATCTTCACCTATTGGGTTTTCAATCTTCACACAATCATTCTGCGGTAATCCCATCTTCGTGAATTCTGATCGTTCATTTGAAATCGTAAACGTGGCCACCTCGTTATATCCAAGCCCGATCATAATGCTTCGTAGATTCTCGCACAACCCATGCAACGGCAAAGGTTTTCCAAAGGTTAAATCCTTCACAAAATCAGTGGCGAATCGATCAAACCCATACCCAATTGCAACATCCTCAACAAGATCAATTTCATGAAGGATATCTGCGCGCCACCCAGGAATCATCACCGACAACACATCTTTCTTTGATGCAGTCACATGATACCCCATCTTCGCAAGACAATCAATAATCTGCTGCTCATTCAAGGTTGTCCCAAGCGTTGCATTCACATATGAGACGGAAAGCGGTTTTTTCACAGGATCAAGATTTGGAGAAACAAGAGAAGTTTTTCCATCATGAATCGTTGTCGTATGAATTTCACCACCCCGTTCCGCAAGAGCAGTCGAAATAATGTTCAATGCATAGTGGACTGCTTTTGAATCGGTACCAGTCACGTCAATAAACAGATCCTTCGTAAAAGGAGTAACCTCAGTTAAACATCCATTGATAATCGGGGGAAACGAAAGCACGTTGTGATGAGCATCTACAATCAACGGATAACGATCATATTCTTTGAGGAGATGTGCGTATGCAACCCCTTTTTCATGTTTCTGCAAGATTTCCAAAAGAGTCATCGGTTCGGTTTTCCCAAGAGGAACAAAAGATATTGCTTGTGGATCCACTGCCTTATATGTGAATGGTGGTGTAACTGGTTCAACGTTATGAACACCGATCGCAACCTTTTTGCGGTTCCTTCCCAACCCGAGGTGAAGTTTCTCCTGCACATCCATGAGTGATCTGATTAATGCATCGGTCATATTCACTTTTTTCACAAGAGCGGTTGCGATAAACGGCCGGACAGTTTTCACTGACAGATCAACAGTCGTCATCACATCTGATGATTTCAGAGGATACACTGTAAGCCCTGTTTTATATCCGAAGAACGCACGGGCAGCTCTAACGATTCCTTCCACAGAGGTTAAATCAGGTCTATTTGGAAAAAACTCGATACTAATTGCATCACCATCAACCGAATCAACGTCTGCGCCAATCATCGGTAATTTTTCTATTAACTCTTCCTTTGAAATCTTATGACCAAGCAAGGCAATGAAATCCTGATAGTCAAAGGTGACAACTG
>CAIYYQ010000195.1 GCA_903930505.1 Methanobacteriota archaeon | reverse complement strand
GTTGCACTTCTTCGCCGACATTTGAGCAATGACACAGGACATTTTGAAGAAATTGATTCTTAGCGTTGATGGTTTTGGTTTTCATATGCATAAAATTAAAAAAGTATTTCAATTTTTTTTAATGATACACACATTTTTTTCACAACAAAAAAAAATTGATTAAATTTTTTTAAAAAACTTATAAGTAAAAAACTTTTCAAATTCTATCAATCAATTTTTAAAATGTCACGCAAATCCAACATGGATCGATTCACCTGGTTTATTAATCGGTCAAAGTCGGATCCGAAACCATACCAATTCACTGGGGTCCAATGGATGGTCGAAAATGAAACCAGACCCAACCCTCCGATGGGTCGTCGCGGCGGTTTCATTGCAGACGAAATGGGTCTCGGCAAAACAATCATGATGATCGGGACGTTTCTCACGAATTTGCTTCCACACACCCTTGTCGTTTTGCCCGCCGTTTTGGTCCAACAATGGAGCGACGAAATTTTCCGCACCACTGGCCACAAGGCGCTCATCTATCACGGGATCACAAAAAAAACAGTAGATTTAGATAAGTTAAACAAGGCACTCATCGTTCTCACCACTTATAATAGTATTGCATTAACAAAAAAGACGGGGCCTGGTCTGTTGCACCAAGTTGCGTGGAGTCGCGTTGTCTTTGACGAGGCCCACCATTTGCGAAATAAAAATAGCCGTTGGTGTGGGGCAAAACAATTAAAAGCTCCAATTCGGTGGCTCATTTCAGGTACGCCTATTCAAAATAAACGCCAAGACTTTTATAATCTATGTTCAGCTCTAAGATTGCCTGCTACCTACTATTGCGACAAAGACAAATTACCCGATATCATGAAGAACTTTGTTTTGAGAAGAACCAAGAAAGATGTTGGAATCGATCTTCCAGATGTTAAACATAGTCAGCGAACAATTCAATGGTCAAATATCTCAGAGAGAAAGTTGTCGGAAGATATACATATTGCTCTGAGATTTGCACCAGCGAAACTCTTGATGTTGATGCGAGCAAGACAGACCTGCATTTATCCTGCAATGGTGAAGCCATCCGTACCAGACATGATTCGCGATACTCTGTTGCCAACCGACAACGACTATCTTACTGCCGTTAAATCCAGTTCAAAGATGGATGCAGTCGTATCAACGTTGCTGGAGCGCAGAGACAATGGCAATGGAAAACTCGTCTTCTGTCATTTCAGAGAGGAAATTGATGTTTTAATGAACCGACTTCTTGCGGCAGGCTTTACCAATGTCGAATTCTATGATGGGCGGGTTGCACAGGCAAAACGTATTCGGATTTTAGCGGGCAAGTTTGAAGTCCTAATTTTGCAGATTCAAACTGGATGCGAGGGATTAAATCTCCAAAAAGATTTCAGTGAAGTCTATTTCATCAGCCCTAATTGGAATCCTGCAGCAGAAGACCAAGCTGTCGCGCGATGTCATCGGATCGGACAGACCAAGGAAGTCCAAGTATTCCGATTTGAAATGGGGGAATTTCAAGAGAATGATGAAACACTGGATCAATATATTGTTAAAACCCAAGAAGCAAAAAGAGAAATTAGAAACGAGATTTTAGCGTAGTTTTTAGTGTAGTTTAAATTTGTTTTGTTTTAGTATTGTAATATTAATATAAATATTTTTTTCAATTAAAAATTGAAATACTTTTTCAATTTTCAGCAAAAGTACAATCACATCACGTGTTGAAACTAATTTCAAATTCTATCCATCAACCATGTCAAAAACTTGTTGCAATGTGTGTAAGAATGCCGGCAAGTCCAGTGCAGTTTTCACATCACACTTTCCCAAGGATTTTTGGGGTAGGGTGATATGTCCGACTCTGTTGGGAAAAAAGGTGAGCTACTCTTGCAAGGTGTGTAAAGACGCAGAAAAGCCCGAGGCTATCTACACGTCGCACAATGTGAAGGATTTGTCAGGCAAGGTTGTCTGCCCGACCCTTTTGAATCAATCATGCAAAAACTGTTCCAAACGGGGTCACACTGTCAAGTACTGTACAGAGCCGAGTAGAATGTCAATCCCAATTGTCCCGAAACAGGAGGCGCTTCCGAAGAAGACGATGACTGTCGCGCCAGTGGGTAGGTTTGCAGCACTTGATTACGACGATGATACTGAAGATGAGGAAGAAGAACTAACAAAAATGGAGATCATGATTCAGCGCAAGGAGAAGAATTTTCCACCACTTTCGGCCAATGTCACCCTGCGCCCCCATCAGATGAACTGGGTCAATGCAGTCACTGCGCCAAGGGCAGCTACCGCAAAAGTGGTACCTGTTGATGTCGAAGATGTGTGGTCTTCGGCTTCCCGACCCCCACCCCTTCCTTCCCGGATAATTTTGTCTGAAAAAGAAATAGCCCTATCGCAGGGTCTTAGAAACGGCACTATTAAATGGGCCGATATTGAATCCGACGACGACGATGAATGGTAGTCTTGCTTGTTTTAATTGTTTTAATTGTTTTGATTGTTGCATGCTTTTGTTTGTTGTAATTTATTAATTAAATCTTTTTTTACTTTGATCACATATCATGAAAAAAATGTAAAGATGTAAAGAAGTTTTTGTATTATTTCATGCAATATTTTTGTCACTCATTTCTGGTTTTGTCACTCATTTATGGTTTCCCATATTTGGGATCAATTACATGGGTCTATGCGGGGTTAAAACTCGGTTTCGATTGTGATCTATAGATGTGTGGTGTTTTTTTATCGATTATATGGGTGAGTGTGAGGGTGAGACAGTGCAGCAAATTCAAATGTGGCGAGCCCCGATTTCAAAAATAGTCGTCGCTGTCGCTGTCGGTGGAACTGTAAAAATCGCTTTCGATATCGTAT
>CAIYYQ010000194.1 GCA_903930505.1 Methanobacteriota archaeon | reverse complement strand
TCGATAGCCTTATTGATCAGATAACGAAAAAAAAAAATTGATCCACATACAGCAGCCGATAAAATTCTTGGAAAAATTTTAAAATGATGACGTTTAATAATAAAGATAAGAAAAAAGAAAAAAAATCGTTTAAACACTTGTGTTATTTATCTTTGAATTGTGGTTTTCTTTTTTCTAGAAAAGCGGTCATTCCTTCTTTTTGATCCTCAGTTGAAAAACTTGATGAGAAATACGATATCTCCAATGCACAAGCTGAAGCAAGATCAATGTCTAAACCTTTGTTGACCAATGATTTTATAAATGCGAGTTGAACCGATGATTTACTGGCGAACTGATGCGCAAGTTTCTCTGTTTCTTCTTTTAGTTTATCATCCTCCACAACTCTGTTGACAAGACCTATTCGAAGTGCTTCTTGTGCAGGTATCGTATCACCGGATAACAACAGTTCTTTTGCTTTCATGCATCCCACGAGACGTGGGAGTCGCTGTGTCCCTCCGAAACCAGGATGAATCCCAAGATTAATCTCAGGTTGACCAATCTTTGCATTCTGTGCTGCAAGGATTATATCACATGCCATCATCACTTCACACCCGCCACCAAGCGCATATCCATTTATCGCTGCAATAAACGGGAGTCGTGAATGTTCAATTTTCATAAGAATACTATGTCCTTTTTCTGCAAATGCTTTTGCTTCAAGAGGAGACATGTCTTTCATCTGTTTAATATCAGCTCCTGCGATGAATGCTTTTCCTTTACCTGTGAGTACTGCCACTTTTATTGTACTGTCATTTTCTAACTCATCAACAGCGAGTGAAAGTTCATTGAGCGTCTCCTTGTTCAACGCATTCAAAACATCTGGCCGATTGATCGTAATTGTACCAACAGCATCCTTTTTTTCTAAAAGTATATTCTTGTATATCATTGTTTTTTCCCCCTATTTATTATACTCGTAGAAACCTTTTCCTGTTTTTCGACCAAGGTATCCTGCGTGCACCATTTTTTTAAGAAGAGGACATGGACGGTACTTCGAATCGTTAAACCCATCGTAGAGCACCGTCAAAATATTAAGTGAAACATCAAGACCAATGAGATCTGCAAGCTCAAGAGGCCCCATCGGGTGGTTCATCCCTAGTTTCATCACACTATCGATCGACTCAACAGTTCCTGTACCATCTTGCACGCAAAATATCGCCTCATTGATCATCGCAAACAAAACCCTATTTGAAACAAAACCAGGACCATCGTTGACCTCAACCGGTATTTTCCCCATCGTTGTCGCAAGTTCCTTGATGATTGCAGCGGTTTCTTTTGATGTTCGCAACCCACAAATCACCTCAACAAGCTTCATCAACGGCACCGGATTCATGAAATGCATACCAATAAAACGATCAGGCCTGCTTGTTGCAGATGCAAGATCAGTAATAGGAATCGTTGACGTGTTTGAAGCGAAAATAGTTTCTTTCTTACACAGTTTATCAAGCATTTTAAACACATCTTTTTTTATCTTGACTTCTTCAACAATCGCTTCGACAACAAGGTCAGCATCTTTTAAATCCTCAAGCTTAACTGTCCCTTTTATCTTCGCAAAAACTGTTTTTTTATCCTCAACAGTCATTTTTCCTTTTTCAATGCTTTTATCTAAAAACTTCTCTATTTTTTTCAATCCATTGGCCACAAATTCATCTTTGATATCATACATGACAACCTGCATTCCCGACTGAGCCGCTACAAGTGCTATACCATGACCCATTGTAC
>CAIYYQ010000193.1 GCA_903930505.1 Methanobacteriota archaeon | reverse complement strand
GTAGTAACGATATTTTTGGTGATGGTGTTGTAGTCTGAAGAATACTGGAGAGTGATACCATTACCGATATTCTGGATGGTGTTCTCAGAGATGAAGTTATTCGACGCTGTTACGAATATGAGTGCATACCCGTTTATTGCGAGGAAAACATTGTTTGTGATCGTATTATTGGAGGAAAATCCAAGTTGAACCCCACCAACAATACCAGAGAATGTTCGATCATGGATGCTAAAGTTGGTGCAGTTCGCAAGGATGATCTGGGCAGCATCAGCAGGGATCTCCATGTTTGTTCCATCGATATTTTTATAGTAGCAGATCGGTTTTCCCTGCACCGTATTACCTTCCATAATATGCGTATTCCATGTTTCCACCCCAGGAGGAAACATGGAGATAAGCCCTTGAAGGAGGATGCCACCGGAATCGAGATGGTTATTTACAAGAGTAGTCCTCAAAGAGGATGATAGTCGTATACCCGCACCTGTAATATTCTGGATAATATTATCTTGGATTATGACGTCATCACCGGAGACGCTGATCCCTTCTTTATAATCTTTAATAGTGAACCCTGACACTTGTACCCTATCAGCATCTATACTGACGAGTACAGGACTAAAAAAACCACCACGACTGCCGCGGATGATTGTTGTCAGGGCGTTTTCCCCGATTAATGCGATTGATTTGCTGATGTGGAATTGTTCGGTATACGTACCATTATTTACACAGATGGCGCCGCCTTCAACTACAGCATTCAAACCCTGAGAAATGCTGTTAAAATGATTGATACCCCACCCTGGAGTTGTTTCATTGAAATCATCATCCACATAGACATTCATCCAGAATACCTTAAAATTAATCCCTGCTTGGTTATTCCATTCGCAAGACTCTGTGATAGTATTTTCCGGGTCAAGCTGGACAATGAGTGATTTCATCCCCATTGTTTGAGGAGTCCAACGGTACTCAATTGTCCGGTCACCCCCTGCGGGGATTTCCCCAGCGAATATTGTGTTACCAAGAATTTGCTGCTCACCAGTAACCTGATCAACGAGGATGTAACGGATCATGACATTGTCCGCGCTACTTCCACCGATATTGTGCACAGTCGTGGAAATTACCGCCTCGTTTCCCACTGATGGCTCCTGATCAAAAACAATGTTACAATGAGACAAGGTTAGATCCGGTTTATCTTTATCTAGGCGTCCTTTCGAACCGGATAGATCCAGGGCAGGGTCACCAAAGAGGTTATATTCAACGAATGCACCATGGGGCATTTGGATGATCCCCTCGGTTAAAATATCACCGATAACGTATGTGAAATTTTCAAAAATAGATGTAAAGAGATACTTACCATACTCAAAGGAATCCGGACTAGATACAGATGAAGCTCCCCAGAATGCCACTGCACCTTTACCTGGGGTGTTTAGTAATCGTTCCCCCATGCATGGCTCAATATCATCGAATTTTCCTGTAAGACATGCCAGACTCATAACGAAAGGAAGTTTTTCTCCATTGTTCAATTCTGACACGTATCCCTCGTTTGCATAGAAAATCTCCCAATAATCCGTATCGCCGTGTCCGCAGTACAGAATGATGCTTCGCCCCTCATTGATGTTTTCAATGGTGTCATGAGTCGCCGCTATCATTTCATCGAAAGACAATTTTCCATCTCCATTTACATCGTAGTCCCGAAGATAGAACATTTCTGACACGTTCCATCCTGCGTAACCTAGCAGATGTTCTTTGACATCTGGATACCAATACCAATCGTAATAAGATGGTCCACAAGTCCCAGTTCCCATAAGGATCTGGGTATGCCATTGAGTATCCTCATCACCCGTATATGAATAGTTCTGTTCGTACGTGATTGTTTTCTCAGCGATAACCGCGAGCTCTGTTTGGTTATTGACTGAGAATCTACCGATGGAAATCTCTGGTGTATTGTAATCGCCATCATCGACAAAGAGACC
>CAIYYQ010000192.1 GCA_903930505.1 Methanobacteriota archaeon | reverse complement strand
CTGCAGGGAGGTTTTTAGGGTTGGTTGTTGACCCGGGAGATACGGATCCAAGCTCAAAAGAGCTTTTCTCAGGGAATTCTTGTATCCCTAATGATGCTGGAGTCGAATCATAGGCGAAACAATGAATGAATGAAAGAAGGACGATGTATAGTACAAGGAATGTGACAAAGGTTTTTTTAGCATCAATGGTTCGTGATCCGAAGATATATCGTCGTAATTTCTCTTTTACTGTTTTTGCTTTTTCAGGGAGGACAACGAACGAGATAACTAGCAGAATTATGGCGATGACCAATGGGGTGAATACTCCAATATATGTGAGTGATCCTTTTGATTCAGTTGGCGAAGCTAATGCCTTCAACCCATCGTTTGCCCAGATGCCGATAAGACCTACCAGAGGGATTTTCAATGGCTGTTGTCCGATGGAAATAACCTTTCCAACAAAGTTTTTTTCAGTGACGTACGGTTCGACGACATGTGGCCCTGCTTGATCTGTAAATTCATTTGCATCTCCTTTTGTTACAAATGCGGGTTTTCCAAAGACATCTTTTATTTCTGTTACTCGGTGAACGACGTGACGTTCATCTGGCCAACTCAACCAGCTTTTAAAAACAATAACATCTCCAACTTCAATTTTTTGGATGTCAACTGGTGTCCAGGCGATGATGTCCCCTTCCGTTAAGGCAGGATTCATTGATCCTGCTGAAATGAGGTTAATGGGAAATGCGATGCCGGACCATACTGATAAAATACGGGAGAGAATCAGTAAGAATACTGCGATGAAGATGAGATTTGCGATGAGTGATTTCATCGTTAGCTGTTTTTTCATGAGTGATCCCGTTTTTTGTGCAGTGAATAGGATCCAGCAAAAGTAGGTTCAACAGACAAAACTTAGGGTCGAATTTTCTCAGGAGTGAAAATTTCTCTTAAGAAACTCATCCTCGCCATAGTACTATTTGGCATTAGCTGCATTCCCATCCACGAATTATATGAATATATACTGAGATATATATATCTTGTGTTTTTTCTGTATCAAAAAATCGTGTACATTCTTCAACGTGTTTTATGGAAAAGCATCAATAATCGTAAGGGATTTTTCCCGTCCAATCTTTTTGATTTCCTCTCGAATGCAAGGATAATACTCCTTGTTTTGTATAATATTTTTTAAAAACAACCTTTGAAGGTTAGGCTGATTGGCGAGATATCTGTTGATGTTCCCCCAAATTCCGGGTTTGAGATTGAGACGATCAATCATGACCTCTGAGACATGATGGTCAATAAACGTGTCAAGTAGTATTGGGATATCCTCAATCTGTAGTGTTGGGTATATAGGGCCGAAAAAAACAGATGTTTTTATTCCTCTCTGTGAACATTCCTTTAGGACTTGTAATCTTTCTGATATGCTTGAGGCGTTTGGTTCCAACATGCGTCGTTCTGCTTCGTTTAAAGTCCCGATACTGATCATTACTTCCGCATGGGTAAATCGAGAAATAAGATCAAGATCTCTGAGAATAAGTGAGGATTTTGTCTGTATGCAAATTGGGAAGTCATGTTGAAACAGTTGTTCGAGACAAAATCTCGTCAACTCGTATTTTTTTTCCAGTGGTTGATAGGGATCTGTCACTGTAGAAATACCGACAACCCCTATTTTTTTTGTTTTTAGTTCTTTTGCGAGAACCACTGGGATGTTTGTTTTTATTTCAATGTTGAGTCCCCATTGTTCTCGTGGGATTCGTAGCACATTTGGGACATAGCAGTAGGCACATTGGTGGGTGCATCCTCTATAGGGGTTTAAGGAATATGTTAACCCTGGTAACGTAGATGGAGACAATGCAGTTTTGCATAGGGTTTCTTTGATGTTCATAAAATCTCCTTAGAAATCCTCCAGTCGTTTCTGATAGAGTTGGTTTTTCAATACTGCGCTGTTTGTGATCCATCGTTGCAACGGGATATCCATAATTTCTGTTACTTTCACTAATGCCTCTTGCAATGTGTCAAATTTTTGACAATTTTGGGTTAAAGCTTTTCGTACGCATTCTCTGACATTCCATACACCAATGGGCATAATATATCCAGGATGTGCTTCTCTGAGGACAATGACCCCTGCTTGTCGCCGCTCCTTGTTTAGAAGCTCGTTGACCGCGAGACGTGCAGCGTAATAACATCCACCTATCTCGGCATACGTGGTTCGTCCCTCGTAGAACTCGTAACTGTTGAAGATGGAGATAGTATTTCCATAGGGGTTCCACGTGGTGTTGGGGTACCATGCTTCGATGAGTTCATATTGCCATTCTGAGGGTGTCATGAGGATGATCCAGCGGTTATCATACTGATTATGTGTATAGATGCGTACTTCGTTGATGTATGGTGCGGTTTTTGTCTGTTTCATGAGTTCTGCACCGATCGTTGAATCAACTGCGGTGATGCTCCAACGGGTTGGGACAAAACGCCTGTGTTTTTTTACGCCGAAGGCTCCTACGCTGAACGCTCGTTGAATCGCTGAGATCTGCACGCCATCGTTGTACACATCAAGAATAGCATTTTTTGCTCGCAGATCCGTGTCGTAGAATGCTTTCTCGATATGTTGTTCGTATTTTGGGTTTGTGATATCAAGTGTTTTTATTGGTGCCGAGGGACCGTGTGGTTGGATTTCATCGTGAAACACGATGCGACCGTATGGTTTTTTTTCAAAAAGCGCATCAGTATACACCGGGTTTTTTGCAAGAGCAAGTTCTCTTGTGTATTCCACTACGTTACTAGAGTTTTCTACATCGGTAATGTTAATGTTGAATTTTCCTCGGACAAGTTGAGATCGAAAATCAACGATTTCATCAAGGCTTTTACTAAGCCAAAGCTCCGGTGTATCAATGATAGATGTATCACCCATTACTGGTGGAATCATCGGGCCAATAGCGACTTTTGGGTACCCGTATCTTCCAATGAATACACTTGGTGGTGAGGCGCCGCCGATATGAAGCGTATCAAGGAGTGGTTTTGCTTTGGCTTTTGCATGAAACCGAACTAATACGGGGCATCGTTCTTTTCCGCATAAGAGTTTTGTTCCTCGGCATAATCCACATTGATTTATGGTATTTGGTGATTTTTTTTCTTTGAAAAGATGTTTTTGGTTATTGTTGGTATAGGTTTGCACAATCCCCCTCATTTCTTTTTTTGATCTTATATATGTTTACGAGTGAACAGTGAAAGTATTACTTTTAGCGTCATCAATCTTTTTCTTTAATGTTTCAATAAAGGAGGGTAATCCTTCTACGGTTCGTATCATTGATCG
>CAIYYQ010000191.1 GCA_903930505.1 Methanobacteriota archaeon | reverse complement strand
TTTTACAGGAGTATCCACTACAAATCCACTACATTTGTAGTGAAAATCCACTACAAACTCACTACAAATCCACTACAACAGCTTTAAAAATCCACTACATAATCCACTACAATTTTCATTATAAATTATAAGATATAAACACTACAAATGCACTACATATCAACTACATTTGTAGTGAAAATCCACTACAAACTCACTACAAATCCACTACAATTGTAGTGGAAATCCACTACAAATCCACTACAAAATCCAAATCTCTCCTATAGATTTATGGGTTTTAGAAAGCATTTTTAAGAATCGTTAGCACATCTCTCTCATTCAATTTTTTAAATTTTCCAATATCACCAAATGGCACACTCTTCTTCGCCATCTCAACAAGTTTATTCTTTTCCACTCCAACATCTCGTAAATTTCTCGGCATCCCAAGTTTTAGGAAAAACTCCTTAGTTTTTTCAATACTTACTTTCGCAAGAGTACGATCATTCCCATCATTTAGTCCCCATACATTTCTCCCATATTCTGCAAATTTGTATGCAGTCGTATCGTCCAGTACATATTCCATCCAATGCGGAATGATAATCGCAAGACCAACCCCATGAGTCACATCGTACATTGCACTCAATGCATGTTCTATCGCATGGGTTGCCCAGTCTGTTATCTTCCCGTACGAGAGTAATCCGTTGAGCGCGAGACTGCTCGTCCACATAAGGTTTGCTCGTGCCTCATAATTCTCAGGTTCATTCATCACAATGGGGCCATAATGGATACAGCTTGAAAGCATGCTTTCTGCAAGTCGATCTTGAACAAACGCACCTTTCGTCAGACTGAAGTATTGCTCAAAGATATGACTCATGATATCCACGGTTCCTGCTGCAGTCTGTTCTTTTGGAACAGTGAATGTATATGTGGGATCAAGAATGGAAAACTTGGGTCGAACCAGATCACTGTGAATAGCAAGTTTCTCTACGGTTTCATCGTTTGTGACTACAGCGTTTCCGTTCATTTCAGATCCGGTTCCTGCGATGGTAAGTATGGTTCCAATGGGGACCGCACGTTTGATTTTCGAATCACCTTGAAGAAACAAATCCCAGGGATCACCATCGTAGGCGACACCAGCAGCTATTGCTTTTGCGCAGTCAATCACACTGCCTCCACCAACTGCGAGAATAAAATCAAGACCGTTTTGTCGGCAGAGTTTTATCCCGTTTCGTACGCTGCTGATGCGAGGGTTCGGTTGAACACCAGAAAGTTCTTTGCAGGTGATGTTATGTTCGCGTATGATTTTTTGTAAGGTGTCATAAAGCCCTGATTGTTTGATACTGTTGCTTCCATAGACCAAAAGCATCCGTTTTGTATAATGATTGAGTTCATTACCAAGCTTCGTGATTTTGTTTTTCCCAAAAAAGACATTGGTGGAAATCGCGTATTCGAAATCAAGCATTGTTTCTCCCTCGTTGGTACCATTGATGAAATCAGGTCATTTAAACATTATGAATTACTTCCTGAAACCTGTTTTTATACGGTTTTTCTTTATTGATTTTTTTGTCGTTTGCCTTCCAATATTTATTTCTGTATCCAATAATTTTATAATGAGTATCTGGATTACAGTAACGGATGCATAATTATCCTAAACAGAGGGATAAAATTTGACTGAAGCAATAGCATATGAACTCGCCAAAAAGCAGCAAGAAATATCCGTAGCGGAATTCTTCGAACGCAATAAACATATCCTTGGTTTCGGCAATGCAACACGTGCATTGGTGACCAGTGTAAAAGAAGGAGTTGATAACGCCTTAGATGCCTGTGAAGACGCAGGAATTCTCCCGGACATCTACGTGGAAATCCGAAACCATGCCGAGGAAGAAGAATGCACAATTATCATCGAAGATAACGGTCCCGGTATTGTCAAACAACAACTTCCTCATGTGTTCGCACGACTCCTCTATGGGTCTCGATTTCATTCGATACGACAAACCCGTGGTCAACAAGGGATCGGGATTTCTGCCGTGGTTCTTTATGGTCAACTCACTACAGGAAAACATGCGAAGATCATTTCAAAAATTCAACAAGATCTCCCTGCTGTTGTTGTTGAACTTGCAATTGATACCAACAAAAACCGAGGGGAAGTCATCAGTCAAGATATCATGCATTGGGAGAAATCATCTGGAACACGAATCGAAGTCAGCATCCTTGCAGATTACAAACGAGGGAAACGTTTTGTCTACGATTACCTGAAAAGTACCTCGATTGTCAACCCGCACGCCCGTATCACCTTCAAGGAAATGGATGGTACATTGCATGTGTTTGAATGTACTTCTGATCAGTTACCAAAGATGGCTGTTGAGGTAAAACCTCATCCGTATGGTGTTGAGTTAGGCACGTTGCTTAAACTTGCGAAAAACACAAACAGTCGGAAATTATCCTCGTTTTTGAAAAACGAGTTCAGCAGCATGGGTGATCGCACCACAGATTCTGTATGCGATGAGGCTCAGCTTGATAGAAATATGGACCCCAAGGATATGACTCGGGATCAGTTCATGGCGTTGCATAAAGCATTCAAAAAAGTTAAAATTATGTCGCCATCGACAGAGTGTTTGTCACCGATTGGGGAAACATTGATTAAGCGGAGTTTGAAAAGTGAGACGCAGGAGATTTCACCTGAGTTTATTATTACAGCAACACGACCTGCTTCTGTGTATTCTGGAAATCCGTTTCAGGTTGAGGTTGGTATTGTGTACGGTGGAAGTTTACCGAAAGATAAACCGGTGACTATTTTACGATTTGCAAATCGTGTCCCGCTATTGTATCAGCAGGGTGATTGTCAGTCTACTACTGCACTTGGGTCGATGGACTGGCGGCGGTATGGTTTTGATCAGCCAAATGGCAAAGGTATTCCATCGGGTCCTGCGATTTTCCTTGTGCATGTTGCCTCAACGCAGATTCCTTTTACTTCTGAGAGTAAGGAGGCGATCGCAGATATCCCTGAGATTGAAACTGAGGTTGTTCTTGCATTTCGAGAGTGTGCGCGTAAGGTCCAATTTCATATTAATAAGAAAGTGAAGCGGGTGAAGACGCGTGAGAAGTTTGAGTTGATAACAAAGATTCTGCCGGAGATCGCTAAGAAATCTGCGCATATGCTTGGTCGGCCGGAACCGCCTTTGGATAAGGTGATCACAAGCATCATGGATGTTGTGTGGATTGAGGATCTGGTTGAATATGAAAAAGTTTCTGGGAAAGGTATTGAACAGAAGAAATTGTTTGATGATTCCGCGCAGCAGCAGGGGGGTCGGTGGATTACAAAGAGTACTATTATGATTGTGAATTACAAGCCAAAACCACAGAAATTTAATTTATATGCGTTGATTCCGCTGGATGCTGTGGTTGGAACTGTTTCACCTAAACCCGTGAAGATTACGCCGCAGTATATCAAATGGAATGTAGATGGACTTGCATCTGCAAAAAAGGTGGATATTTCGTTTGAGCTTGCAGGTTTAAGCAAGGGTGATTTTGATGAGAATGATTTGTATGTGGAACATATTAACCCTGCGTATGTGATTGGTGCGGATAAATGGGAAGGTGATTAAGTTATGGCGGGTTCATCGAAGAAAACTCCTGCTATGTGTCGACCTGAGGTGTTGCCGAAGATTGATGCGATAGCGCTTTCAGTGTATGAGGATTTAATGAATGCAAAGATTCCTTCTTTGAAACTTTCGACGCGTACGAAAGCAAATATTCAGTTTGATGATAAATTGAGTGTGTGGAAATATGGGAAAGGGATGAGTGAGCGGTCTGCGAAATCTCTTGATGGGGCGTATATGTTGCTAAGGACGATGTATGTCGTTGATTTCATTAAAGAGATGATTAAGGTGCGTAAGTCGTCGACGTTAAGAGAAATGTATTATATTTCTGAGGGGTGGAATCTTGCTAAATTTAGTTCGCAGAATGAATCTGATATGTTGGCTGAGGATCTTGAGGTTATCACCGGGTGTATGCGGGAGGATTTCAAGCTTCGTCCTGAGGAAGATGGTGCACGGGTGATTGGTAACATTACGATTGAGGAGATGACGCGGAACGGTACGAAGAAAAAAATCCATTGTCAGGATGATGTTGGTGATTCCGGGTATTCGATTCCGTATAATGTGGAGCCTGAGAAGATTACGTTTAAATCTATTGATGCTGATTTTATTGTTGCGATTGAGACTGGTGGTATGTTTGATCGGCTTGTTGAGAATGGTTTTGATACGGATTATAATGCGGTTCTTGTGCATCTGAAGGGTCAGCCGGCGCGGTCTACTCGCAGGTTTATTAAACGGTTGAGTGAGGAAAAAAAACTGCCGGTGCTCGTGTTTACTGATTGTGATCCTTGGAGTTTTCGGATTTTTGCGAGTGTGTCGTATGGTGCGATTAAAACCGCGCATATCTCTGAGTATCTTGCAACTCCTTCTGCGCAGTATCTTGGGGTGACGCCGTCTGATATTGAGAATTACAAGCTTCCAACGGATACGCTTACGGATGAGGATGTTCATGCGTTGAAAAGCGAGCTTGATGACCCCAGGTTTCAGGATCAATTCTGGAAAAATGAGATAAAACTTCAGTTGTCAACTGGGAAGAAATCTGAGCAGCAGGCTCTTGCGAAATACGGGCTTGATTATGTGACTGATACGTATTTACCTGAGAAACTTGCTGAGCTTGGGGTATTAAAAAAATAAGATATTTTTTTTATTATTCTTTTTTCTTCAGCCACATTTGTTCTGCAGGGATCATTTGTGTTCGAATCTGTAATACCATATGATCGGAAAGTGGTATGTAGGTTTTACTAAATATTCCGCCTTTTGCATGAAGCGGGTAGGTGTATACGTACAGTTGTTTTCCTTTGAAGAACTGCGTTGATATTTTCTCCTCGTCCCATATGGTTGTTTTTTTCTGGGATAAATAGTTAAAATAAAGTAATAGTTCTATTACAATGAAGAATCCGATCATGAAGCAACCAATGTACATCCATTCGTCAATGGAAAGAACTGACCAGCGATATCCCATGTTAAGATAGTAGATGCTAAATGCAACAAAAGCAGTCCAGGCGCAGTAAAGGATGACTAATAACAAGCTGATTTTAAGTTGAATGAGATAGCGATATTCGATTGTTTTTTTTTTTGTTGATTCTTTTCTCGGTCATAATAATTTTTCAGCAAATATATTATGATATGATGGATTTTAAAGGTTTCTATAGATGTTTTTTTCCCTTTGTTAGTTAGGAATCTGAATATACGCCATGAGGTCTTTTTTGATTTTCTCGAGAGCATTCCTTGCAAACATGATTGAAGGTATCAAAACACTCGTCGCAGGTAAGACTTCCGCAGAGCATACAGGTCATGAGCGGACCAGGTTTTCCGCAGATACTACAGAGACCAACAATATCGTTCATGTTTATTCCTCGTTCATTTGTATAAGTTTTTTTCGAAGGATTGGCAATGAAAGAGTGGTCACGACAAGTGGTATTTTCTCTCGTTCTGCAAGTTTTACTGCCAAAGGGTCGACATCTGTTGGTTTATGATATACGACAATTGAGGGTTTCACGGGGTGAATACGAATTGCAATCATCGGGCTTCGTCCGAATCGTACACCAACGAAAATTAATGCCCGATCTGTGCTCCATCCATACAAGTGAACGTAGTTTGTTGCGTTCAGGGTAGAAATTGTTTTTATGCTATCAATAATCGTAAACCCATGGATGTCTTTATCAAGGTTTGCGGCGTTTGGTGATGTTAGTATCGTCCCATGGATTTCTTCTATGAATTTCAAGGTAGGGATTCCATAGGGGTATTCCATAATATCAAGGATGCCTTCATCGTTTTTTGCAAAGGACTGGTACCTACGCATCGTCATCCCATCATTTTTCTGTTCATCAATCTCAATAAGTGCTTCGATGATTTTTTTAAGGATCTGTATACCTGGAGATTTTCGTCTGCCTGATTCATAATCACAGATGACGCTGGGGCTCACTTTGAGGTGTTGAGAAAGATCGGTTTGAGTCAAATTGAAAATCTCTCGCCATTTCCGGATTGTTTGCCCTGGTTTTGGGCTGAGGGTGATTTCTCCTGCGATTTTTTCTGCGAGTGTATTTTTGACGTTCATATGATATCTCTTATGCAAAATAGTTAATCATTCTTATATTGTCTATATGGTTATCATCAAATGGTGATAAAAACGTTTTCCTTGATTGTTCATGTTCGGAAAAAGATAAAACTTTATACCCTATTTCCATTCCAGACCGACGAGAGTAACTATGACTTCCTTCCTCAAAAAAGAATGTGACCTCGGATTCTTTCATGATAATCACTTCATCCGGAAAAAATGCGCTTCTTGCGGAGCATATTTTTGGACGTTAAATCCAAAAGCAACCATTTGTGGTGATCAACCCTGCGTGCCGTTTAGTTTTATAGATAATCCGTTTGGGGAGCATCCGTTTTCTCTTTCAGAAGTGCGAGAACATTTTCTCTCGTTTTTTGAAGGGCATGGTCATTCAAGGCTTCATTATCCAGAAACCGGACAGCGATGCCCGGTCATTGCTCGTTGGCGATCTGATATCTATCTTACTATTGCGTCGATTGCTGATTTTCAACCTCATGTGACATCTGGTGTAGTTCCACCGCCAGCAAATCCACTGGTGATTTCTCAACCTTGCATTAGGTTGAATGATTTAGATGAGATTGGGAAAAGCGGTCGGCATCTTTCCATGTTTGAGATGATGGGGCATCATGCTTTTAATAAAAATGTTGATGAAATTTATTGGAAAGAAGAAACAGTTTCGTATTGTGACAAGTTTTTTGATACTCGTATTGGGATTCCCCGGGAACTTATTTCTTACAAGGAGCAGTTGTGGGATGGTGGGGGAAACGCTGGGCCCTGTCTTGAGGTTCTTGCTGGTGGTCTTGAAATCGCAACTCTTGTGTTTATGAATATGCGCGAAGATCAAAAAGGCAAAGTAAACATCAATGGAAAAATGTATGCGCCAAACCCGTTGAATATTGTGGATACCGGGTATGGTTTGGAGCGGATTGCATGGATTTCCCAGGGTACTCAGACTGTGTATGATACGGTGTTTCCTTCGATGATTAGCTGGTTGAATGAACATGCAAATATTACGGATGATAAACGAAGTGTGTATTCTCTTTCGGATCATTCGAAATGTTTAGCGTTTATGCTTGGGGATGGTATTGTTCCCTCTAATGTGAAAGCAGGGTATCTTGCTCGGTTGATGATTCGTCGTTCTCTTCGGTTCATTGAACAATTGAAGTTGTCAGTTTCATTAGAAGAACTCGTCAATATGCAGCTTGATCTTTTGGAAAAGGATTTTCCTTCGTTGAAAAAACATAAAAAAGAAATCAATGAGGTTTTAGAGATTGAAACGACGCGGTTCACAGAAACCCTTTCGAAAGGCGAAGGACTTGTGAAAAGGATTCTTGCTGAGAAAGGAACGCTTGATCAAAAGGATTTTATTTATTTGTATGACACGCATGGGATGCCGCCTGATGTGGTTGAAAAGATTTCAGTTGCGGAAGGAAAAGCTGTTGAGATTCCTGATCATTTTGATTCGATGATCGCAGAGATTCATTCCCATGAGAAAAAAGAGGAGGAAACGCAGGAGGTGCGAGTAGATCTTCCTGCAACTGATCGACTGTACTACAAAGATCATTATACGCGGGAGTTTGATGCGGTTGTGTTGTGGAAAAATGAGACGGCAGATGGGACTGAAGTTGTTCTTGATCGCACCGCGTTTTATCCAGACGGTGGTGGTCAGCCAAATGACATTGGTATATTCAATGTTGATGGGCGAACGCTTTCTGTTACACAAGTGGTGAAAGAAGGAGATGCCATTGTTCATCTTGTCAAGGGTCCTGTTAACGTTGGTAAGAAGGTTCATGGGTCGATTGATTGGAATCGTAGATATTCACTTATGAAGCATCATACGGGGACTCATGTGGTGAATGGTGCGTTGCGTAAAATTTTTGGTGAGCATATCTGGCAGGCGGGTTCTCAACTTGGGGTTTCTGAGGCGAGGTTTGATTTTGCGCATTATGCTTCGATTTCTGATTTGCAGAAGAAAGAAATTGAAATGATGTCAAATGATCTTCTGAAAAAGCAGGTTGCGGTTGAGAAAAAAGTGATGGCTCGTAATGATGCTGAGCGTTTGTTTGGTTTCCGGTTGTATCAGGGTGGTGTTCCCCCGGGAAACGAGATCCGTGTGTTGAATATTCCTGGTATCGATGTTGAGGCATGTGGTGGTACTCATTTGAATAACATCAAGGAGATCGAGAAGATTCGTATTGTGAAAACAGAGCGTATTTCGGATGGTGTGAATCGTATTATTTTCACTGCCGGAAAAATGGTTGATAAATATCAAGAGGAGGAACAGCGGTTATACGATCGTATTCTCATGGTTCTTGGTTCTGTGTATGTTGTTGAAGGTGCGCATCAGGTTTCTGATGAGTTACAAAAAACAGCGAAAATGTTTTCTGTTTCGGTTGATCAGTTGGAGAAAACATTGCAGCGGTTTCTTGGGGAAACCAAGAAAAAAGAAGGAAAAGTTCGTGTGAAATCTCTTGATGAGGCATGTGTACATTTGTTTGAGGAGTGGAAACGATCGCAGAAGCTGAAAAAGACTGTTTCGTCTGATGATATCAAAAAAATGCGGGAATCTGCAGAGGGTATTTCTGGTACGACGGTAAAACTGATCGTTGTTCGAATTACTGGTGATGCGACTGTGGTTGCAGGGGCGCTTGTTGCTGAGCCTGGGTATGTTGTTCATGTGTCTGATGGGAATAAGATTGTGTCAGCTGCATCTGAGGATGTTTCTGTTGATCTGAGACGTATTGCACCAGCGGTTGGCAAGATTCTTGGTGGCAGTGGCGGCGGATCTGTGCATATGACGCAGTGTGGTGGACCCAAAAAAGAGTGTATCGATGAGGCATTGGATACTGCGAAGAGATTAACAAAAGAATTGTTCATGAAAAAAAGGTAAGTGCGTAGTACTAAATAGATGGAATTTGATGGTGTATGGAGATGAGTCAATGAAACAGGAAATGTTTACGCAGACTGAAGAGATGAAAAAAAATATGGTGAAAGTCCTTGCCACTCTTGATGATGTTCATAAGGTAATTGAGGTGTATGATGAGTTGCAGACTGAGGCACAAAAACTATCTGAGGTGAGAGCGATGGTCGAGAAATTTCGGTGGAATCTTGATGAGATTGAACATTTGACGATTGTATCTTCAGTGGGTGGAGATAAAGATTTTCTGTAGTTATTTTCCCATTTTTTGTTGTTTTTTTGTTTGGTTTTTTTTCCAAAGGAAACACGATAGTTCCATACAACCAAATAAATTGGTAAAAAGATAGGTTTGTTC
>CAIYYQ010000190.1 GCA_903930505.1 Methanobacteriota archaeon | reverse complement strand
GATATGCCAGGCAAGAGGGATGAAGAATAGTTTGCATCTTCAATGCTCACATGATCTGTATAGCTTGGTTTTGGCGTTTCACCGTCATTGTAGTAAATAAAGTATCGTTCCGTTCCATCTGCAAAAGCAGGGATAAGGAATATGACGTTGCATTCATTGATATAGGTTGTTTCTCCTGCAGCTTTGATAATACCATAGATTTGTGATTCTAATTCATACCAATTTTCTTTATACCAGCAGCAAATTCGTATGGAGGTTTTATTTTCATTTTCCGTCCAACACGATTTTTCAAAGGTGATGTGCAGGTCGATTGGTAGGTAATGGGCAGTCGAATCGTTTGTCGCAATCGGGAGTAGTAATTCTTGTCGATACGACCAGGTCGTATTCCAAAAGGGAATTACATCTTCCTTCGAGGATCCTGATATGCTTACCACTGGGAAGATAAGCAGAAGAAGCATGGTGACTATGATGACGTTTGACCCTCGCATAGGTCTCCTTTTATTATATTTATAAAGTCTTTCTATATAAAAGAGTTGTTTTGTGGATATAAGAACCTTTTTAATATGGAGACTTAGTTTAGGACTTGTGTTTCTCCTTATTTTTTATAAAAATAATAGAAATCCTTATAATTTCGTATTAAATTGGTTGGATAAAATTCAGGTGACCAAGTTCCCCTAAAATAATAAGTACGGTGAAGCCTACTGCATAGAAGAGATACGTCACATACATCAATGACCATGCATGTACGTTTTCTAAGGTTTTGTTCTGTTGTTGTTTGAGCATTAAATAGAAGATGAAGAAACTTGGTATGATGATGATTGTAAGTGGTAAAAAATACGAGTTAATCATGTGATAATGGACAAGAATAGGAATCATTGTGAACGGAACGATAAGAAAGGGAAGGGATATGAAGGCTGCTTTTCTAATGCCAAAAGTGTTGATTAGGGTTCGTGTTCCTGTTTTTCGGTCTGCTTCACAATCAACAATATCCTTTGTAGTCATTGCTCCTATGAAGAACACGAGTGCAATTAGGCCTATTATCATTGGAACCATCTGGAACGGATTACCAAATACACTCCAGGAGGCAAGGATAGCAAACAATCCTCGAGGAATAGCGATCCAGACTTGGTTTACAAAGAGGAATCGTTTCATCCGTGGCGGAAGGGAATAGACCACAGTGAACAACATGATCAAGAAGACAAAAACGCCAAACCATGCATTAATCGTAACCGCACGAAGCAAGGCGAAAAGGTAAAGAATATAGGCGATACTTTGCGCCTCATCACGCTCCACAACTCCCCGGGGAATTGGACGGTATGGTTTTGATATTTTATCTGATTCTAAATCCGTTGCCTGGTTCAGCGCGTTTGATGCTCCATTGAGAAACGCTAAAGTAAGGCTTGCTTGACCAATGGTGATCCACCAGTTCGGGAACTCAACGAACTTGTTGTTGTAAACAAGACTTGCGAACATGATAAACATAGAGACAAGAAGGGGTGGAAGTAAGGTAAATGGTCTGAGTAAATCGATGTATCCTCTAATTTTTTTTGAAAAAAACTTACTTTTTGAATATAGATCGG
>CAIYYQ010000189.1 GCA_903930505.1 Methanobacteriota archaeon | reverse complement strand
TTGTAATTGATGGGTAATCACGCTTTCGCGCATTTCGTTGTTGGCACGATCGCGCTCTTGTAAACGAGAATCAATTCCATGGACGAAATCTTTGACTTTAAAAATACGGCTTAAGAGAAAACTTAATAAAATAAGTTTTTATCTTGTGTGCTTTGTTCTGTTTCGAAGATGATTCGTTTGAGAAGGCACGGTGCGCATTCTGGTTTTATCTTCATGGAAAGTCGCAAGCGAGCATCTTGGAGGAAGTATATAAAAGATGGGTGTTTGGTAAAAAGGGTGGAATGGATTTTGGATGGAGGAGCATGGAGGTGGTGAGGAGAGATGGGAAAAAAATTAATAATTAGGCTTCTCCATCCGAAATCATCCGGTAATATATTGTACTTACAAGTATATAAATTTTATTATATATTTGTTGTCTGAAATAAAAATTACTTACCCTGATCCCCTGGTATAAAAAAAATGAGAAAAAATATCAATTATTTTCATACATACATGAGAATAATATTAAAAAAAGATGTTGATTAATCGGATTTGTATAAAGGAAAAGCTTTTTGTTTATGTTTCTGAGCAAGTGTTCTATAGGTTTCCGCATTTGCTCGGTTTATGTCAATCAACGTGGGATCTTGTTTGATGATTTTCCCGGGGGCCCCTAAGACAAGGCTGTAGGGAGGAACCTTCATATCTGCAAGCACTAACGCATTTGCCCCGATGACCGATCCTTTTCCGATGTGCGATCCGTTCAACACTGTTGAGTGAATGCCGATGAGACAGTCATCTTCAATGGTTGCCCCATGAATCATTGCCAGATGGCCAATGGAGACGTTTTTCCCTATGTTTACCTTGTGGTCTTTGTCAACGTGTATAACGCAGCAGTCTTGAATATTTGTTCCTTCATCAATTTCAATAGTGTTTTCATCACCACGGATGACTGCATGAGGGAAAATCCCGCAATATTTCCCGATAGTGACAGATCCAATGATCACAGCACTTGGTGCAACATATGTTGTTTCATGGATTGTTGGCATTGATACAACACTCCTTTTTTTTGGTATCTCGCAGAATGTCTTTAAAGTTTTTGCTTCCTATGCTAGGAAGAGCACAATGTATATAATCCTCTGTTGTGTTTCCTTTTTTTAGAGGGTTTGGGATACCTATGAACAAGACTGTTTCAACGTTTGGTCTTAATGCAGGTGCAGTCTGGACGAAGCTTTCGGCGCAGGGTTCTCTTGATGAGAATAAACTGGTGAAAGAAACAGAACTTACTTCTGATGATATCTTTAGTGCGGTCGGGTGGCTTGCCCGGGAAAACAAGATTGTATGTGATAGTGGTAGTTTTAAACTTGGAGACACAAATCTTGTTCCTACTATTGGTAAAGATGCAGGAAAAGTATGGAAGGTCCTAAATATCTGGGGTGAGACGGATATCGCATCACTTTCAAAGCTTTCTCGTCTTGATGAAAAAAGGATGTCTGCTGCGCTTGGCTGGCTTGGGCGTGAGGATAAGATTGAAATGGTTTCGTCTTCTGATGATGAACGCACAATGTTTCGATTAAAATAGGATGAAGAAAAAGAGTATAGCTCGTGTTTTTTTATAGAAAGCTATTTCCCTGTAGTCCATTTTATTCGTGGTCCGAATGCGACAATGAACACGGTGATTCCTTCTACGGTTATTCGTGCGCCTATTGCTGGCCATAGTTTCGTGGTTTGTGTTAATCCATGACGAAGAGGTCGTATTTCTCGTATGGTGATAAAATCGAGAAATGGTATTACTTTTACGAAGATTTCAAGTTTTACTGTAAGGTTTCCCATTGTTGTAGGTATCTCGGTTAGGTTAATTTCAAAGGATGGGGTGATTGTTGAGACTGTTGTAAAGACTGGGAAGAATCCAACGAGGAATGATCGGTATTTGGTGTTGAGGCGGTTTTGTATAAGTTGTCCCAGTTTGGTTTTTATCTGAAGTAATGATGTTTCTTGTGTTATCCCTAGGTTTTGCATCTCTTGTGTGCTTTCTGTTAAAGCTGTGGTCATTTGTTGTTTCTGAGGTGATTCTGGAATTTTTGTGTCAATATATTCTTGTAATTGAGTGATGATATCGTTAATGGTGAAAACTGATAGGACTTCTTTGGCGGTTTCTTCGGTGATATCTGTAGTTGATTGTTCAACCGGGGTATTTTCATTTTTTTGTGTTCTTTGAAAAATAGGTTGTGCAGGGACTGAACACCATGCTGTGAGAAGCATTAATGTTATGAAG
>CAIYYQ010000188.1 GCA_903930505.1 Methanobacteriota archaeon | reverse complement strand
ATATTTAAGTAGTGTTGTTAGGCGTGGTTCTATTTCCCCACCAGAAATTCGTTTCGCTTCTGCAAGTGGTAAATTTATGGCTCTTACAGAATTAGATTCGTATGGTTACATGACCATTAAGGATACCAGAACTACTGAAAATAGTGGCACTTGGGAAATAACAAAAGTATATGATGATTATAATGTTATAATAACAAAGCCAAACCCTGAAGATACTTGGGCCGGTGACAATTCACAATTAAATCCGACACCTATTGTTTATTGGCAAATTGCTCCGGTTTCTCCATCTGCCGGGTGTGGTAAGCCATTTAGTGTTGAGATTAACCACACTGAATTAATTAGGTACAGCATGATAAGTCTTGGATGTCATCCTGCTGTAAAGGCATCAATACAATCCGTTGCAAACAGATATCCTGATATAACAAATGGTCTTGGGCCAAATCTTGGTTTGCCACCGGATGTTGTTCCTCCAGATGCTACAGCATTATTAAACAATGTAACTGCTGCCGTTGATAAGGTTGCTCCAAAAGATATGAATATACAATATGTTATTGACAACTATGCAACTATTGAAACTGGAGTTCAAAATATTATTCCAGAAATAGTTGGATACCTAAATGATTTTAAACAAGGGTCATTGGATTATCTTGGTGCTATTATTCCAAGAGTTATTGATGTGGAAAAAAGTACTTTTGACGCTAACCCCAAACTACAAATTGTGGGTCTTCCGGTTGATGTTTCTCTTTCCGCATATGATCGGTCTGGTCAAAAGATAGGAAAAGGATTACCTCCAGGTACAATTTTAACTGAAGTGTTTGCTACAGAAGGTAATATGTCCACAATGAAAGAAGTAATTGATGGTTATGGAAATGTTACGGGAGATTTTACCGGCGTATTGAATAGTAATATTCCTATTAAGACTACTTTGACAGCAAGCATATTAGGAAGACAGATTAGTGATTTTAATGGTTACAATTTAATTCCTAGAACAATAGAAGTAGAATTTGTTGATACAAACGAAATGCGTCGTCGTATGGGTATTGATTCTCCTGAGACCTTGGGCATCGGAGTTAAATAATGGTAAATGATTATTCATCAAATGAAAAATTTGATTTGTTGGATTTTGCAAAAAAAATATATTCTGATGTGGAGGGCAAAAGAACATATGTTCTGTCGCAAGATAACAGTATAGATTCTGCTGGGTCTAGTGTCCCTGCAGAATCAAGACTAAATGCATTTTTAAGAATGGTTGGGTTACCAATGTTTGTATCGGTGGAAAAAAAAGATAAAACTGTCGATACCATCAATTTTGTTGGTAATAAAATTCTTAATCCTGGTATAAACCCAGAATACACAAGTAAGCTTTCTGAATATACTATAAAAGACACAGATGCGACATTGGAACTTAGAGAAAACAAATTGGCTGAGAATGAAGGTCAGACAGGGAAAGAACAGGATTTGATAAAAAACATGACTGCAGCTCTTAATGATCCCAAATTATTAAAACCATATGCTGTGGTTGTGGGGGGATCCAGTCAGGATGCCGCTGATGTGTATAATAGAGTCATATACAAGAAATTATTCCCGTTGGTTCCTCATTATATTGAAGTTCAGCCTGATAAACAAATGGCAAGACCATTTATGGATCCAGATAAGCGAAGTGATTGGGCGCCTCCTTTTTTAGAGTCTGTGATTAGAACGAGAATTATTTCAATTTCGAAACTATCAGATACTGGCGGAAGTGAAAAATTCAATGAGTTTCTTATTTCAATTTCTTCTGGTTTTCAAGATGAAGCAGAAAAGACAAAAGTTATTGGTGATTTAAAACAGGTTTTTAATTCGCCAACCATATTAGATAATTT
>CAIYYQ010000187.1 GCA_903930505.1 Methanobacteriota archaeon | reverse complement strand
TTATTTAATGCATTTTCCGTAGAGGTGAGTCTTTCAAAAGCAGTATTGATTTCATTACTTGCAAATCTGTTCAGCTACATCTTTGCGACAGGGATAACAAAACTTGTCTATGATGTTTCTCCATCATCAACCTAGTTACGCACGCGAAAGCTTCGTTGATAATCCATCTTTTAGTTCTTAAAATATGTTTTTAGAGATGCGTATACTGTTCTCTTGCGACGTCCATGGCTTCTTCTTTTATTGTTTTATCGTAATCTTTGTGGGTAAAATAACTTAGATAACTCGCAGCTATCCTGTTCAGGTAGTATCCAATTAGTTCGATTTCTCGTGGTGATAATCCTTCTTCATATAACTCGCAGTTGATACTATGTGCTTTCATTCTAAGTTCTTCTGCGGTGTGGTCTTTTCCCATAGATTTACCCTCCGGGATTCTAAATCACGTAATGATTTAAAATACTATGTATCTAAAGATGTAGGGGACAGGCATTAATTTTTAATAGATTCTTGCGATGTAGTTCATACAATGAAGACGTTAAAAAAGATTATCTGTAGAGAATATAAAGTTAAGTTAGATAAAACATGCATCATGGGTATTTTGAATGTCACCCCTGATTCATTTTCCGATGGTGGATTATTTTCTGATGTAAACACCGCGGTTGATCATGCAAAAACAATGGTTGCTCAGGGTGCAGATATTATTGATATTGGTGGAGAAAGCTCACGACCAGGGTCACAGGCTGTTTCAGAAAAAGAGGAACTTGCGCGTGTTCTCCCAGTCATCAGACGACTGGTGCAGGAACTGAAGATTCCGATTTCTATTGATACGTATAAACCAACTGTTGCCAAAGAATGCCTGAAAGAAGGTGTTCATCTCATTAATGATATCACTGGGTTAAATGATCCAAAAATGGCAAAACTTGCAGCAGAATATAACGTTCCCGTGGTCATCATGCATATGAAAGGAACACCAAAAATAATGCAGGAGAATCCAGTATATGTTGATGTGGTTGCTGAGGTGAAAACATTTCTCAAAGAGCGTGTCGCTCTTGCACACAATGCAGGTGTAGTTGATGTTATTGTTGATCCGGGGATTGGTTTTGGGAAAACACTGAAGCATAATCTTGAGATCATCAAGCGTCTTGGCGAATTTACTGATCTCGGATGTCCGTTGCTAGTTGGACCATCACGGAAATCATTTATCGGTCAATTAACTGGTTTTCCTGCAAATGATCGAATAGAAGGGACTCTTGCCGCGGTTGCTGTTGCCATTATGAATGGTGCAGATATCGTGCGTGTTCATGATGTGAAAGAATGCAAGCGAGTAGTCCAGGTGGTTGATGCCATCCGAGGTGCTTGATGTCGGTTGTTTATCTTAGTCTAGGATCAAATATGGGTGATAAAGAAGACTATATTAGAAAAGCACTGAAACTCATAGAAGATGTGGATGAGATCAGAAAAGTGTCGCCCTTGTATCAAACCGAACCGATGGGGTTCAAAGATCAGTCTTTTTTCCTTAATTGTGTTATCGAAGTTCAGACGAATAGTAATCCAGAGCAGTTGCTTCTTTTTTTGAAATCAATTGAGCAGAAACTCGGGAGAATAAATACCGTGAAAAATGGACCGAGAATCATCGACATCGACATCTTGTTTTTTGATGATTTCTGTATAGACAAGGACGATCTGATTATTCCTCATCCTCGTCTGCATGAACGTTTATTTGTGTTGATCCCTCTGATGGATGTAAACCCTGATGTTATTCATCCTCTTTTGAAGAAAACCGTACGTGAGTTATTTGATATTATACAACATGAAGAAATGGTGACGCTGTACAAAAACACATGGTTTTTATAATGCCTTGTGTCTTTCCTGATTGAACGGAGACATAAAAAAATGAGACTTTGCAGAGAGTTTTACTTTGATGCAGCCCATTATATTCCCAATTACAAGGGAAAATGTGAAAACATGCATGGACATACATACAAACTTGAAATTG
>CAIYYQ010000186.1 GCA_903930505.1 Methanobacteriota archaeon | reverse complement strand
GAGAAATTTTTTTTCATTTTGGCATTTTAACGCGTTACCTTTATTAAGGATGAATGAGAAACCATAACTTGCTATGAAATATCATAGCAGAAATTGAAGAGGTGAACCTATGGGATATACACCAGAAGAAAAAGAACGAATTCAAAAATTCCTCCAAATGACCCTTGGGAAAAACCCCTTGGTCAAAGAAATCTCAAAAAAAGAAAAATAAAACTCGTCTGTTTTCCTCCTAATAGAAACGAGAAAACAACACGCGAGTAGGAGCCCTACTCGCATTTTTTAAATTTATACCCGTAGTAAATCGCACCAGTATACCCTTCTTCTTGAATCCGCCTAAACGTACTTTCCACTTTCAGCCCTATATGAATATCGTCGATACTGCAGTCAACAATCTGACCCGTGATCTGCGGTCCTTCTTCAAGTTTAATAATCGCGATCGGATATGGAACCTGCTCTTCGAAATCCTCTGGACCCACATGAATAATCGTATACGTCACCACTTCTCCTTTTCCTTTGAGTTGCACTTCTTGCATTTTACCCATGCTTTTACGTCTGCAAAATGGACATGCTTCCCGTGGCGGGAAAAAGATTCGTTCACACGATCTACATTTGTTCCCCATGAAATTATACCGCTGAGGAATCTCCCTCCAAAACCTTGCTACAGCTTCACCCATTCTACATCGCCTCCAAGATATGAACCGTACAGGTTGCACCAGATCCACCGACGTTATGCGCTAGACCAATTCGTGCATCAGGAACTTGACGTTTCTCTGCATCGCCTCGTAGCTGTAGTGCGATCTCAATAACTTGAGCAACACCAGTTGCACCAACAGGATGACCTTTTGCTTTCAACCCACCGCTCGTATTCACCGGCAATGACCCATCTCTTGTGGTGATTTTATTGTCAATTGCTTTTCCACCATCACCTTTCTTCACAAAACCTAAATCCTCAATCGCACAGATTTCCGCAATCGTGAAACAATCATGAACTTCAGCAAGATCGATATCTTTAGGAGTAAGATTCGCTTGTTTATATGCCATTTTTGCTGCATGAACCGTTGCCTGCAAGGTACAGATGTTTTCCCGGGCATGTAACGCTAAAGAATCAGATGCCTGCCCAGCAGCAATGATTTTCACAGCTTTATTTGTGTATTTTTTTGCTTTCTCCGCAGCGCAAAGCACAATTGATGCCGCGCCATCACTCACAGGAGAACAATCCAAAAGACCTAGCGGATACGCAACCATTGTCGCATTCAACACCGTATCCAAAGAGATTTCCTTTCTGTACTGCGCATACGGGTTTAACACACCATTCGCATGGTTTTTCACAGCAACCTGCGCCATCTGCTCTCTCGTCGTCCCATAATCATGCATATGGCGCGTGGCAATCATCGCATAAATCCCAGGAAACGTCGCACCAAAAAATGCTTCCCATTCCTGATCAGCAGCGGTCGCAAGCGTCTCTGTCGCTGAGGTTCCACCGACATCATTCATCTTTTCAATTCCGCCGACAACAACAACATCATGCATACCAGAGGCAATCGCAAGATACCCTTGTCTAACCGCAAGACCACCAGATGCACAAGCACCCTCGACACGAGTCGAGGGAACATGAGCATAGGAAAACCCTGAGACATCAGCAACCAATGCACCAATATGCTCTTGACCGATAAAACGACCTGAACTCATCGAACCAACATACATCGCATCAACTTCTTTACCACTAATCCCTGAGTCAAGAATTGCTTTTGCTCCTGCCTCAGCAATCAACTCACGAAAGGATTTCTCCCAAAGTTCACCAAACTGAGTAAGCCCAACTCCAATTACAGCAACATCTCTCATTTATCATCACTCCCAATACAACAAATCAGTAATTTTCGCGTACACACCATACGATATGTATTCTTTATCAGCAACCATCTGCGCAATCGACGGTGCATTCTTTCGTTTCAAATCCTTAATCGCATCAGTAACCGTAATATCAAAACTGTCGCTTCCTGCACCAGATCCATAACTTGTGACAAAAATCCGATCATCAGGTTTAGCCACATCAAGAACTGAAGAAAGACCAATAGGCGACGCACCAGAATAGGTATTACCGATGAACGAAACAATTAAACCTTGTTTAATCTGCTCAAAAGAAAACCCAAGCTTCTGCGCAACCGCAACAGGAAATTTTCCATTCGGCTGATGAAACACAGCATAATCATAATCCTGCGGTTTTGTTCCCATATGTTTCATCATGTTTGTGGCGCAACTCGTAATATGTTTAAAGTATGCGGGGGCCCCAGTGAACCGTCCACCATGGGAAGGATATTTACGTTCTGCCCGCCGCCAAAAATCAGGGGTATCCGTCGTAAATGAACACGTGTGATTAATCCGGGCAACGATTTGATCTTTGCCAATGATGAATGCTGCGCCTCCTGCTGCAGCGGAATATTCCAATGCGTCACCAGGGGCTGCCTGCGAGGTATCCGCACCAATCGCAAGACCATAGCGAATCATCCCAGAAAGAACCAAACCCATACATGCTTGAATTGCAGCGGTCCCAGCTTTACAAGCAAACTCAAAATCAGCGACCATCAAATCCGGTGTCGCACCAATTGCTTCTCCGACAATGGTCCCAGTTGGTTTCACCGCATAAGGATGGGATTCACTGCCGATGTAGATTGCACCGATGTCCTTTGGGTTAATTGTACATCGTTTCAACGCAGCACGGGCAGCTTCTACACTGATCGTTGCAGTGTCTTGATCAACAGAAGGAACTGATTTCTCAGAAATACCAAGTCCTTCACTGATTGATCTGCCGTCTTTTCCCCAGACTGAAGCAATCTCTTCAGCTTTAATTCGATACCTAGGGATATTAGCACCATAACTGACAATGCCTATCTCTTCCATGGTACACCCATGGGCCAAAACAAAGATGACTATTTAAAATTGCCCCACACATATACGACAATCGTCGACGAACAAAAATAATTACGAGAGCGAAATTTTCGCTCCTTTTTTCAACGATTCAACAGATTTATCTGCAAGCTGATCAAGTTTATCTTTATCCGTTACAAGTTGACGTGCTTGTAGGTTCTGTTTACGTAAAATCTCTTTAGATTCTACCCAGATGTCACGGCGTTCTTTTTTTATCGACATAATCTTCGATCGCATCTCTGATGCTTTCTCATGATTCTGCTGAGCTTCCTCACGAACCTCAATAAATTTTTTATGTTTTTTATTCGCTTCACCGATTAACGTTGCGATCTCACGAACGAGTTTTGTGTACTCCTCGTGTTTCTGCTGACTTCCCTGATAGTATTTCTGTACGTTTTCGTGTTCTTCGTCTGCTTTTTTGAAAAGTTCAGTAATCGCCAGATCCGTATCCGTAAGATCAACTTCGATTATTTGCTGTTTCTTAACGAGCTTCTCAGCTGCTTTGAACTCCCGCATTTTTTCTTTGATCTTGTCGATAAGTTTGTTCTCATCACGAGTTTTCATCGGAACTGTTTCCTGTCGATATTCCATCATCTGGATATCTGCCTTCAACTCCTCTAACCGCATAGGCAGATTTCTGTTAAAATCCCCTTTCTTTTTCCTCTTTTT
>CAIYYQ010000185.1 GCA_903930505.1 Methanobacteriota archaeon | reverse complement strand
GTCTCAGTCATCACACAAGCATAAGACACAAGATTTTCTCCAGCACGCCCAATCCTCATGATTGTACGAAAACCATCACCAGGCTCGTTTTCCCGAATGACCCGCCCCACAGTAAAATTACTACCCATACCCCAAAGCGATGTCGCATCACGGAAAAACACTTTATCTTGGTGAATTGCAAGATACAAAGGAATATCACTTGCGCCTTTGATGACAAGAGCACCATATCCCGCAAGTCGAATCGCGATTGCACTACGTCCACCACAATGACTTTCACCAAGGTTTCCAGTGAGAGGTGATTTGAACATCGCCACAGTTTTTGACGCCAGCGGATATAACCCGGTGAGTGGACCAACCGTAAAAATAATCGGATTCTCAGGACTTAATGGTTTTACTCCTTGCGGACATGTTTCTTTGAGGAGCTGGATACCAACACCAGAGCCTCCAAGATAATTATCAAAGAGTTCACGACGGTTTTCCACCCAGAACTCTTTTTTTGAAAGATCAACAAACAAAATATTTGACAGAGGATCATTGAGAAGCAAGAGGAATCACCTCGCTTGATTTTTTCTCCATCTTTAACACATTATGAGGACAAAACCCAATACAATACCCACAATGAACACAGATCATTGGTTTATTGTTTTCATTATCCCAAAAAACCGCTTTCATAATACATGCATCAACGCAATTGCGACACGAAATACATTTATTCAGATCAAGATGCACACCGCCGCTTTCCCGCAGAGAAAGAGCGTTTGTTGGACACACCTTTGCACACGGTGGATTATCGCAAGCTCTGCAGATGATCACAACAAATCCTCGTTCAAGACCACCAGCAGATTTCACACCGATACATGTTTTCCCAAGCCCACCATCACCAAATCTCCGAGCACAAGCAAACATACAACTTTGACATCCAACGCATCGCTCTGTATCAACGATCGCAAGCCTTGATTTTTTCATAACGCTCCTTAATTATTTTGTTTTGTACAACCTCATATATCGTCCATCACCAAGCAAAATCATGGAGGGATCAGCAGTTATTTGTCCTAGCTGTGAACGGAAACTACATATGGTTTTTGAAACTCTCCTCAAATATTCTATAGAATCAATCGTCTTATAAATTTATTTCTCCAGGGTTCATGCCAACGATTCAACAGTACATATTTTTTTCTCTTTCAGAAATTCTGATAACGTCTTTTGATGATCATCAGGTAACATTACAGTTCGCTTTACCTCACGCCATTCCAAACCGTAGTCAGACAACAACTTCTTCACCATATCAGGAACCCTTGGTGCGCAGAGAATCCCGCGGACATTTGCCTCTTTTACATCCTTTTTCACATCACTCACATACATCCGCAGCTGATGCACCGCGCTAATAGTTGCAATACTACGTTTCACCTCAATGACCACAGGTGTATGATCTACAGCATACCCAAATAAATCAATCATCCCAGATTTCACAGGTTTTTCCCGTTTACTGATCCGTAATCCTTCCTCAAGCATATCAGGTTCACAGATGATTTGATTCACAACATCTGCTTCCATTCCTGCAATGACAAGGCTTGCACGATCTTTCAACGACGACGTTGCAACAAGTTTGAGGCCACGAAACGTAATTGCCATCTTCTCAGG
>CAIYYQ010000184.1 GCA_903930505.1 Methanobacteriota archaeon | reverse complement strand
TATCTTGCTAGCCATCCTGGAAAACATTTACTTGAAATCTCTCAGGCACTTGAACTTAATCATCATGTGGTGAAATGGCATCTGAAAAAAATGTATGAGGCTGAACTCGTTGATGGTGACACAAGCAACTCCGCGTACCCAGTGTATTATCCCACAGATATTGGATACGAGGCAGTGGAAAACTTTTGTGATCCAACAAAAAAGGTAATAAAGGTCGCATCGTAACGTTTTAATCAGATACGACCGACGTCAACAACCTCGACGCCTTCAATTTTTTTTATTTTCCCAAGGATTTCGACAACCGGATCAAGTCCACCTTCAGAATCCGGGACTATAACTGTTACATCAACGCTGCGTAACCCAAATGCGATTTCTTTTACTTCAACGCGACCAAGTTTCACTGGTTTTTTTACTACTTTTTTTATTTCATCCATGATCTGTTGAATATCCTTGTCTTCAATAACACCATCAGGCATAAGACGGATTAATGCAATAACTTCCCCCATTAGTTTTATTCCTCCCTGTGTTTTATGGTCCTGTGCATCCGCATTTCGGACAGACGTATTTTATGCTTTGTTCACGGCAACCGCTGCATCGGCCAATTACAATTTCACATGTTGGACAGGGTAGCGTTGTTGACCCTTTTTCCAGTAGTCCTTTTCCACAGGTAATGCAGGTTTCAGCTTTTTTCATAGGAGTTGCTGAATATGGTACTTGTTTTTAAATGTGACGTCTCGCTCAGTAGCTCCGAAAGTAGGGTTTGGGGGCCCTCCAAATAGGCAAAAATAGTACCAGAAAACGTCTCTTTTGTCAATTAACACAGGAAAATAATGGATTTACAGAGTAAAAATACGATTGAATACTAAAAAATACAGGGTAGAAAACTATTCGTCACTAATCAAAATTGTAAAAATCATATCCTGAAAGACAATAATCCATGCTATCCGCCTCCAGGATCAATTGTATACAACACAGTACCGAAGTATTTTGATGTAATCAGGTGATCCTCTTTTACAACTCCATACAAGGCAAGCCAGATCAATATATCTGCAAGAAGCCATAAGTTGTAAAGTAGGACTGAAAACATAAAATAAAACAGTCGTATCAGGTAGTTTTTAGATGTTGTTTTCGGTAAATAGGAATGTTTCTTTACTCTGTAGCTTGTTTCTATCCCCCAACGCTTTCCGTACAAGTCAAATAATCTTTCAGCGAGATTTACGTCATTCTCATTGTATTCTTCGTTGGTAGCGAACGCACGTTTCACCATTTCTCCGTTGTTGTCTTCCTCTTCAACAATCACCAAGTTGAACGTGATGTCTTTCATTATAAAATTAGTGACTATACTCGGTGCAGTGGCAACTTCTAGCACATTCTTCACTGTCGAAATCTTTGTGGCAGGCATCAAATACTTCAGGTGCAAACTGTCGAATACTTTGATTGCGTTGGAATCGCAAAACCCACGATCAACATACAAACGTCTTATCTTAATCCGTTCCATGGCATAACTCAAGAGTTTTCTAAGAACCTGTTCTTTGGTGTCAAATGGACCAACAGGCAATGCCAAGAGTGTAAATCGTTTTCCTGCTTCCACGATGTTTATCGTAGCGAACTTATAGCATTTCGATGTCCCCCGCTCAGGTTCTTTTCCGACGACCATCGGAGCGCCGCGGTCACCGTAGAAATACCATTCTGTAAAATCAATCGCAACATCATAGTGCTTTCTGATGTCGAACAGATTGATTTTCCGTGTCATCTCCCATACTATCTCAAATAATGTAGTGAACATCCTATGGAGATCATTCATGTCTATATAGTTCTTCAAATGATACAACAAGGTGTCTGCATCAGGACATCCTACTTGTGGTCGCAGTTCTTTGTATGTTTTACTTCCGTTCTCAGCGAAGTCTCTTGTCATTCCCATGTGGATCATAAGGTCGATGAACTGAGTTTTCTTGTAGATAGCATTATTTTTCAGATGCAGGTTGATGAACGGAGTAAAACGTTTCTTGAACAATCTGCATATCTCTTTGATTTTATCGTTCCGTTGGAGATGCAGGTTTCGTTCTTTAGTTTCCTTATGCGGTTGTTCTGGTGACAAAGTTTTTACATCAAGCAATATGCCGAACTTTTCTGAGATTTCCGCTATCTTTTCTGCAATGTAATCAATAGCTTCTTTTGTTTCATCATCAAGAATATGGTTGATGAAATAACCTATCTGGGCTCTGTTGGGGGTTTTACTAAAACCCAGTTTGAATTTTTCAGATGGGTTCCGATTCAGATACTTGGTCAATTTTGTGTAGAATTTTATGCCTTTTAGTTTTTGAAACAAAACAAGTTTAAGCAGCGATTCATAAGAAAATTTGATCTTTCGGTATTTGCGTATTTGAAATGAGGTTACATCAAATGCCTTCAAGAAATCAGCTATCTTTATCTGTTTATTTTCTTTGAACAGCTCGAAGGTTTTATAAATCTCCAGATCTATGTTTTCTCTGGAGATCTGTATGCTTTCTGGCATTCCTGATTTCCTGCCAAGGGGGAGCGTCGAAACTTCCCTTGGTAATTACTTATTTAGTATATTACTAATAAAGTATATACTTTATAAGTATATAAAGATTATCACATAATATACTTAAAATTTATATACCAAGAAATAATATACTTAATCCAAATGGGAGAAGTCAGAATTACTGTAAACGGATTCAAATGCGAACGCTGCAGACATGAATGGATCCCACGAGACAAAAAAGAACACCCTCGAGTATGCCCAAAATGCAAAAGCCCGTACTGGGATAAACCAAGAAGAAAATAAAACATAACATCTAATTAAAATGTAATTCAATTACATTTAAATAAACATAAAAAATTAAGGATTTCATTTATGAACATTGATGCGAAAGCAAAATTTATTTATATTTATTCTAATTTGCCGTTGGGGGTGCGCAGGGAAATAATTGCCGTGATTGAGGAACAGCCAGTTTCTTGGAACGCGGCATTTATAGAAATAAAAAATGATACTGGATTTGGAGAGAAGATTATAAATAAACTACTTAGTATGGGTATATTATAATCAGGTAGATAGCGAAAGCTATCGATGGAAACAAATATATAAATAAGAAACAATATATAATATATTGGGAAAAGGATTTACCTATGAAAAACAATGAAGAAATACGTGAATTAGTGATTGCACGATTATCGACTTTTCCATCCAATAGAAAAATATCTATTGGAAGTCATGGTGAACTTACTAAAGATGATTTAATTAGACATATTCAACAAAACGACGATATAGGAAAAAAATTTGTTGAGATTGAATTGGCATATCTCAAAGCTCTTACAAAGGGAATTACAGTTTAATTTTTATGTTCTTAATAACTCGTCCATCGCATGATATAACAACGCATTACATATCTGCATGGAGTAAAGAAATTATAGATTTTGCTACAACAAAAAATAAGAAAGTTATAGATTTAGTAAATGAAAAAGCAGATAAATCAACCGTTCTAAGTTTTTTTAGAAAAAAGCCCATTAAATTGGTGATGTTTAATGGACATGGAGATGAAAGTACTATTACGGGACATAATAACCAACCTATTATTAGCTCACCAGAGAATGTTGGATTGTTGAAATCTAAAATCGTTTATTGCCGTTCTTGTAGATCTGCAAAGAAGTTGGGGCCAGATAGTATTATTTCTGGTGCTACAGCATTTATTGGTTATGATGATGATTTTATTTTTCTTTATGATGATCAACATGCAAGTAGACCTCTCAATGATACTGTTGCTGGAAAATTTTTAAAACCAACGAATACGCTCTTATTTTCGTTATTAAAAGGAAATTCTGTCGATGCTTCCTATAAACGATCTCAAGAGGAATACGACAAATCTATCGAAGAATTACTTGCAAGTGATTCGACTGCTGAGGATATGAGTTCCCTTAGATTTTTGTTATGGGATAAACAACATCATATCTATCATGGTGACGGGCAAGCCACGTATTAAAATTATTTATTTTTATCAGTATACTCATTGGGGTAATGTGGTGATTTTTTTGCTTTTATTACTAATTAGCCGCTGATTTAAATTAACAGAATTTTTTTAAAATGAGTAAAGATCCACTTATTTTTCAGATCCGTAGACCTTGTGAAGTAGATACGAGACTTCACCAGAAACCGACCTATAGTTTTCTTTTGCTTTTTCCCGCAGTAGCTTTTCATCTTCTTTCGACAATGAGATAGTTATCTTTGCCATAGATCAGTCAACACTGGAAATAACAGTCTATCGTTTTTCTAATTTATACGAAAATATACCACTAAAGAGTTAAATAGATGGCAAAAGATGTATATTGTAGTATTTGATGATAGGATGGGATTACACCTGGATAAACGTTTCCTTGTAGTTGGCATACTGTTTGTTCTACTTAGTACGTTGTTTGCTACTCAGTATGCGACAACCAAAGTTTCGTTTCAGTATGCGATTGTTCATCCTTCAAATGCAGATATTCGTTTTATTGGATCTGACAATTCAAGTGATGATGGGTTGCGTGTGCTTCGGATTTCTGGGGACAACGGAACAAATGCGAAGATTGGGCTTGAATTCGGTGATTGGTCTGCAAATATGAATACGACGTATACGGCTGCGTTTTGTATTGTGAATGAGGAGCCGTTTGCACTGAATATTACTCATGTGACGGTGACGAATACGAGTGGGACAAATGATTACATGCAGGTGTGGCTGCATGGGAACGGAAGCCTCTTAGCAGAAAATGATCCGACATCGGTATTTATGTACAACAACGGCTCTGCGTTGAAAACATCCAGTTCTGTTTCCTGGCAGTTTGCAAAGGGTGATGGTGATGTCAGCACGATGCATCCTGATATTTCTGATAACGCGACAAAGATAAGTACGGTGTGGGATGGGACTGAACATGTTCAATACACGTTGAATCTGAGTGGTGCGAACGATGATGCATTCCCGGTTGGGTCAAGTGGTCGGACGTTGAATAACGCCTCTGATTTTGTGTGGGTGCAGATATCTATTAATGTGCCTGCAGGTGCTGTGGGTGATGCTCATACGGGTACGATTGAGGTTCATTTCCAGGCAAGCAGTCATCTACAGTCAGCGGCGAGTGGTGGAGGCGGTGGACAAACTTCACAATATCATGTCTACATAGTCAATGATGTAAATGCTCAGGCGTATGAAGGTGAAACTGCGACAAATGGAGGATTTAATGATGGCAGTGAAAATGAGTTTACCGCGGGAGATTATACGATTATTTCAACGAATGATAGCGATAATGTTTATGATTCGTGTTCAACAGTTGGTAAATATCAGTATCATCGTTTTGCGTTCTCTATAACTGAATCCGTCGATAGCATAACCCGTATTGATGTCGTATGGAAAGGGTATGGATTCAAACCTTTTGGGGGAGGATATGGCCATTCCCTCTGGGTAAAGGAATCGGGTACTTGGACATTAAAAGATAGCGGTACTTCAAGTTCAGCAGAAATTCTTGATTCTAGTTACACTTCTGGTTTTTCATCAATAATATCTAGCGGACAATTCATTATTGGTGCTCAATGTGATAAATCAGCTTTAGGTGGGGAGCCTGCTAAAACGTCTAATTTATTCTCATATTATGCAGAAGTAAATGTAACTTACACTGCTTCTCCATTCCTCTATACTTTCAATAATACTAATTACACAAAATTTTCAGACTTTATCCCTAGAGCAACTACACCAGAAAAAGAATATGTTCAGTATCTTGATATTACTAAAAAAGCTGCGGTTGTTGATGGTATTGTTTCTCTTAAGATAACTGAGGAGCTTCCTGAGACAACCTACCTTGATCGACTCTATCTCCAAGTTGATGATAACAATATCGTTGAACTGCAACGAATCATCCCCTGTGGCATGCAAGGGTTATCAGATGGCGTTTTCCATGGTGTTACTGATGTATTGCTTCTTCGACATTCTGATGATAGATATCTTCAGTTAAATCAGGGTGATGAATACATCCTTGAATTCGCCGTTCCAGAAAACAGCAGTAAAATCGACTTTGTCTCAGAAGGCTACTACATTAAACACATAACATAGCAGAAACCTTGAAACCTTGCATATCCCAAATCATCGGTAGAAAAACCCGTAAATTACCAAGTGTGCCATCTGATTTGTGTTTTATTGACCAAGAAAAAAGTGTTGACATTAACCAGTATAAATAGGGAGAAATCAATAGGTTATTATACAGGTTTTTCCACTTGTTAGTGATGACAAGGAGAAAACCGCTTTCCAAAGACGCTGTGGCAGACCTCAGGGAACAAGTATTGAATGGTAAGTCTAAATCCCAGATGGCAAGAGAACTCGGCATCACTTTTAGAACCGTTTGGAACCATACCAAAGATATTCGAACACAGAAAGTGATACCACAGAAACTGAAAGATAGGATACGAGCCGAGGTAGAAAACGGTAAATCCAAATATCAAGTGGCAAAGGAGTATAAGATTTCCAGAACGACTGTGCAAAGGATAACAAAAGACCTAAAGAGTACTTCTTGTGGTTGGTCAGGGATTAGGGGAAAAACACTTGATCTGCTCCAGGAGATAGTGAGTAAAGGATATGCGTCTCCCCAGGGTGGTTATGCCCAGCAGCGGTATATGATTTTGCGGAAGTATTTTCCTACAATTTGTAGGGTGACGATCTATGGTAGGCCTATTTTTTATCTGAAGGGAAAGGAGGATGTTGCTATACGGGCGTTCCTGGAGCATACAAAAAAGAAGATCATCAGTTATCAAGAGTTGAGACAAGTTACAGAGGTTTTCGGCTCTGATCTGAATAAAAACGAGAAAAAGGCGTTCCTTTTCAGAAAAAGAGGAAGCAGGAACCCTATAAATCAGGGGGTTCGAAAGGAGGTTTCTCTCCGAGAGAATGATGATTCTTTTTCATTTTTTCACATTCGGAGGTACTGTCGCTCAGTAGCTCCGAAAGTAGGGTATGGTCGCCCTCCAAACAGGCAAAATTAATACCAGAAAACGCCTTTTTTGTTAATTTGCACAGGAAAATGATATATCCATTGAAAAAAATCATCGAAATTCTTTTTTTGTATAAATTGTAAAGAAAATAGATAACAATTGTATAGAAAAACATATATAGTGATTTGAACAAAGTCTGGAGTGGAATATTTGGACTATGCTCAAGTTATAAAGAAAAATTGATCGAAAAAGGATGTGAATCAAAGATGAAACTAAATTACGGAAATAGAATAAAAATGGTAGTGATAGGATTTTGCATTGTCTTGATTGTAATATCTTCCTCTGCAGTATCCTCAATGCCAAAAGTTGATACACAAGACAAGAATATTCAAAAGATAGGTACTAACCTTGAAAATATACGATATGATCTAATAAATACGGAGGGGAAAATATTAGATAATTCACAGAGTAAATCTTTGGATCACCGGGAAAGGGATATTCCCCCCCCTGGTACTGTGATCTATCCTAATGATCTTCAGGTTCCGCAGAATGCAGATTATTTGATCATCACGTCAAACACATTTTACCTTCCTGCAAAACAAGATTTTCAACAGGGAACACAAAATAATTGTTTGAATGAATTTGCGTTCTGGCGTGCCAACTATAGCGGATTTGATGTCGCTGTGGTCAGTGTGGACGACCCGTTTATTGGTGGGAATACCGACATCGCTATCAAACAGTTTGTCCAGTATGTGTATGATAATTGGCAAGCACCACACATGAGCGATGGGCACCTCGGTTATATACTTCTTGTTGGTGATACTCTTTTCGTTACTACGCATCCTATTCGTTTAGGTAACCCGGCCTATGGTGTGTCTGATCGGTGGTATGGTTGTATGGATAGTGATTGGTATCCGGAGATTAAAGTCGGGCGTTTTTCAGTCGACGATTATTATGAATTATCTGTTATCGTAGAGAAAACGATCCACTTTGAACAAAACCCTGAGCCAGGAAATTGGCGTAACACAATGCTAATGACTCGAGGTACCATGGGACCTTTTTATGAGTATGATTTTATAAAAAAGATACTGCTTGAAGATGGTGGATGGAATGTCTCTGAAGTTTTTATGGAAAATGGAGGTACGGCTGGTGATATTTGTAATGCAATAAATAATGGAACGGTAATGGTGAACTACTGGGGTCATGGTTCTTTTTCCAGTTGGGAAATGGGTTTTGATAGTGAGGATATAACACATCTTTCAAATGGAAATAAACTCTCGTTTGTTTTGAGCTCAGCATGTCATACAGGGGAATTTCAAAATATTGATGATTGTTTTGGCGAAGTCTTAACAAACACACCTGGCAAGGGTGCAGTTGCGTTTTACGGTGCATCTACACTCGGCGGCATCGATTCTTATACATTCTATGCATTGAAAGCGATGTTTGAAAAATTTAAATATCGTGTTGGAGATATAATCAATGAGATAATAGCTCAATTCCCAGATTTCGGTGATGAATATAACCTACTTGGTGATCCTGCGTTAGACCTCTCATGTTCACTAGGACGACTCAATAAAGATAAACCTGATTTAACACTCTCAAATAGAGATATTACTATCTCTCCAAATCATTCAACACCTGAAGAAAATAACATAAATATTATTGCTACAATTCATAACATCGGTGGAGGAACTGCTAGAAATGTAGCTGTTCAATTCATTTCGATTGATAGAGCAACCGGTAATGAACAAATCATTGGCAACCAGACTATTTTTGAGATCCTGCCCCACGGGCAAATCACGCTTCTTCAACAATATAATTTCCCATTGTACTTTGTTGATCTCGTTGTACAAGTTGACCCTAACAATACTATTGATGAAGCATATGAATTGAATAACCAAGCAGGCACTCAAGTCGCTTTCGTTGATGATGGTTATACAAATATGACTCCAGGTTGGAGAGTTACCCATTTTGCTAAGATTCAGGATGGTATCAATGCCGTTACCCATGGTACCGTGATTGTTTACTCAGGTACCTATCATGAGCATCTTACAATCACGACGCCCCTCGTTCTAATAGGAGATAATAAAGACACAACAATAATCGAGGGTGATGGAAACGCATCTATTGTGAAAATATCTGCTCATGAAGTAATGTTCAGTGGGTTTACAATCCAAAATTATGTAACTAACGGCTATGGTGTTTCTCTCGAGCAGCAATCATCAGATAATATCCTCAGTGACAACCGAATTATACACAATCTAGGCTACGGTATTTATGAAAATGGAGGATTAAATAACACCATTATAAATAACGATATCATTGATAATAACAATGGTGTCTATCTTGCCTATTCAGATGACAGCATTATATCTAAGAACAACATCATAAATAACAATATAGGTATTCTTCTCGAATTTTATTCAAGTAATAACATAATATCTAAGAACAACATAACAGATAACAGCGACACTGGCATCTCTTTAAATATATGTGCAGATAGTAATACTATTTTTGAGAATATGATCGCACATAACGGATATGGATCTACCGGCAGTTTATCGGGTATTTATCTGGCTGTAAACCAAAATTCTGTCTATCATAACAACTTTATTGAAAACAACCAAAATGCATTTGCATTTGATTGGAACATAAACATTTGGAACAAGAGTTACCCCTCTGGTGGAAACTACTGGAGCGATTATCATGACCCTGATGAGTATCAAGGTCCGGACCAGAACATTCCTGGATCTGATGGGATAGGCGACATACCCTGTACTATCTCGGAAAACAACCAGGATCACTACCCCTTCATGGAGGAAAACGGATGGCTCTCTCCTTTGCCTCCACTACAACCCATTGATATCACAGCCTGGCATATTTACCCAAGTGACTTGTATAAGGGAATCGGCGGATATCCAGGCAAATACAACGGACAACCATATTCGTATCAGAGCACATCCACTGAAGCAGGTAGCGACCTGTACTTTACGTTCTACTGGGGCGACACGACAAGCACAGTTGTTGGACCAGTCTCTTCTGGTATAGCATCTGCAATCCACATATACGCTCTCTATGGGACGTACAGCATCACCGTCACCGTGAAACACGGACTTAGCGGTACACCAAGCCTCCCATCCACAGCACACACCGTGAACATGTATAAATCCGGTGATATGAATTGCGATGGCGGGGTTACGTTCGCGGATATCGACCTATTCGTCGAAGCGCTCGCTGGTCATGCGACCTATGCAGCTGCTCACCCGAACTTCTATTGGTACACTGCTGACTGCAACTTTGACCACGGTGTCACGTTCGCTGATATCGATCCGTTCGTCAGCCAAATTGGGAACTAACGAAAAAAACTATAAACCAATATCTTGAAGGTACAAAAAGAGGTTGTACCTTACCGCCTCCTCTTTTATAAGCTATTTTTTGGTCGAAATAATGAGTTTAACAGTCATTCTCTTCTGTAAAATGTGGTTTCTTTTTCATTTTTTTACATTCGGAAGCACTGTCGCTATTTCTTCTCGTGTTCACGGTGTTTTTCGACGGTTTCCCATGAAAAAGATGTAATCGATTTAAAGATACGATATTGAAAAATACCGCCAGCGATAAGATTCATATGATAAGTAATGAATCTGAACAAAAGAACGAAAACGCCAAGGAGTGAAGATCCGATAAAAATGCTGTATAATCCCGCCATTCCCCCTTCTGTTACCCCGCTGCTTCCAGGGGTCGTTGGCAACATGACGATGATTAAGAGAAGCATCTGCGCTGCAAAGGATAGAACGATGCTATGTTCAATTCCAAGCCCCCAGAGGATAAACGAAGGAATCATGAAACCAGTAAACCAATAGGCAACAGTCAGTAACCCACCGATAAAAAAAACCAGTTTTCCATCCCGAACGAAAAACATCATGCTCTCATGAAAATGATCGACTTCATAACCTATTTTCTGGGCAAAACCTGTTTGTTCTTTTTTTTCTTTTTTTCGACGTAACCGCGCTAGTTTCTTTTCTATATAGATCAAAAACGATTTCACTTTCTCTGGCCTATAAATAGCATATACAAATAGTATAATACAAAGAATGAACACGGCAACACCAATAAGTACACCGGTTCTAATGAGGCCCATTTCAATTCTGTCTTTTAACACAAAAAGCGCAAAGGGGATGCAGATAAGGATAAAGATGGCATCAATCAGACGTTCCCCAAGCACAACCGCAGTCGCACAACCAAGCGTCATCCCATCCTCTTTCAACAGAAAGATTCGTACTGGTTCACCACCAGCTAGAGACGGTGTGATGCCCGCTAAAAAAAGATTTGCGATAACGATTTTTGTCGACTCCCACCACCCAATATGAACCGTTTTATCAATTGCATTACTTAAGATTTTTAGTCGAGCACCCCAGATAAACCAACAAATAATACTCAAAAGAGCAGCAGCAAGAAAAAATTCATATCGAATGTGCGTCTGCGACAAATAAGCAAACGTGTTGGAATCAATCGTGAGTTTCAAAATAAGAAAAATGACGACAAGACTAATGATAACACTGATTAACGTGTAAATTTTGACCTTCTGCGATTTTTTTTCAGTGGTTTCCACGCAGATGTTATTTAAAGAATGATATTTCTTTCTTTTGGTACTGTATCCTTTGATTACGGTGAGGTTAAATGTTGAATAATCTGCTCGACCTTTTTTTTGTATGTTATGGCTAACTGTTCTGCATGTACTTTGTCTTTTGATTCTGCATACACTCGAAAAAGAGGTTCGGTACCTGAAGGCCTCATCAACACCCACCCTTCCTTTATATAGAATTTAATGCCATCGGTTTCATCTATCTTTATGATCTCACGATTCTCGCTCAGCTGATTTAAAACTGTTCTCATGACGTCCTCTTTCTTCTCATTCGCACAGATAATCTTTGTCTTTGAGATATGGTATTGTGGTAATTCTGCTATAAGGTCAGATAATGATTTCTTCTCATTTGCAAGAACCTCAAGCATCATACCAAGAGTCATCGCGGAATCACGACAATACTGCAAACAAGGGAAAATAAAACCACCATTCTCTTCACCTCCAAAAATAGCTTTCTTCTCAACCATCGTTCGTGCGACAACAGGAGAACCAACACGTGTATAGAACACATGCCCGCCCATTGAATGGATTACATCCTCAAAACACGTTGAGGTTGTCACAGGAGTCACAAAAAATCCGCCATCATTTAGTTTTGCAAAATATCCTGCGATAAGAGAAAGTGTCTTATCACCCCATATATATGCTCCTCTTTCATCAACAAAAATTGCGCGATCCGCATCACCATCGAGTGCTACACCAAACGATGCATTAACATCTTGTACGGTTTTCATTAGAATGTGAAGATTTTCTGGGAGCGGCTCTGAATTCCGACCAGGGAATAACCCATCTGGTTTACAAAAAAGCATAGTTACTTTACATCCAAGTTTTTTTAAAAGCTGTGGGACAACAAGACTACCTGCGCCATGACCGCAATCTAAGACAACATGAAATTTTTTACGCCGAATCAACCCTATATTAATATTGGAAAGAACACCATCCAAATGAAGGCGAACAGCTCCATCCCATTGTGAAAAACTCCCGACATCGCTCCATTCTGCACAAATAAAATGCTGAGAGAAGTAGATATCTTCTATCTCCTCTTCAACATTCTTGGAAAATTCAATACCATCACAAGCAATACCTTTGATCCCGTTAAATTGCGGTGGATTATGGGAAGCAGTGATAACCACACCAGAATCAAACCTTTTTTCTTTGACCGTATACTGCAACGTGGGTGTGGGAATCAATCCTACATCAACGACATCACATCCAGTGGAAAGAAGCCCTGCCGATACTGCTGATTTTAGCATATGGTTCGATAATCGTGCATCTGTGCCGATAACGATCTTCGGTCGTATACATCCTTTTTTTAGGTATGTACCCCAGGCTTTCCCGATAATGAGAGCAAACTCACCGTTCATCCCACGGTTGATAACACCGCGAATTCCATTGGTCCCAAATAGCTTCGTCATCCTGTAATCCACCTGATGATGAAATGATTTTTTCGCTTTTTTTATGAATTAGATATATAATTTCTATTTTATCTGCTTATTATCTTTCTCTTTAGTTAATCATGTGATTGGTTTAAAAATCTTTCAAATTGAATGCTATTGAAATATTACCTAATTATTTCCTTGATTTTAGCTATATAATAAATATACGACGATAAACCTTATGTGCATTCACTTATTACCTAATGCAGACTGAGCGAAAATGAAACGACTACCAGTATCAAAATATCTTTCAACAATTCGTTACTCATTTTCCAACTACACTTCGCAAGAGTGCATTTATCCCTTCTATGCATCATTCAAAGTCACCCACAAATGCGGATTGAAATGCAGCTTCTGTAATGTTTGGAAGGAAAAAACACCGGATCTCCCAAAAGAAGACGTATTTAAAGTGTTGGATAACATAGCAAACTCCAGCATCATCGTCCTTAGCATAGAAGGTGGGGATCCACTCGTACGAAAAGATCTTGGAGAAATCCTAAAATATGCGCATACAAAACCATTTTATCTGTTTTTTACGACCAACGGTCATCTCATAAACAAACGACCAATGGAAGAATACGGAAAATACATTGATTACCTTCACATCAGCATTGATGAAGGACACAACAACCTTGAATTTTTTGACCGATTAAAAGAATTTCAAAGTTTCGGGCCGGAAATATGCATCCAAATCGTTGTCACTAAAGAGACAATGTCTGTGTTAGAAGAAAAAATACGAAAGGTATACGAGTCGAACGCACGAACGGTTATCATGCCTGCCTGTCATCTTGATGGAACTGACGACTTCTATCCGGACTCTCTGAAATTTAAACAAGAGATCATCAGACTGAAAAAGAAATATAAAAATACAATCACGACACCAAGAGGATTCTTAGAAAATATCAACAAAATCCACGGATGTTCAACGTCATCGGTCATTATTGACTCAGATGGTGGCCTTTTCTATCCTTGCAGAACCATCGGACAACGGCGATACAACTTCACCGAAGGATCATTTATGGAGTTCCTCAACAAAAAAGAAGCAAAACTCGCGCGACAAGAAATGAACAACTGTACTAGACGTTGCGGATGGTACCAATACTTCGCCACCGATGTCTTTGCGTCTCCGCAATCCCTACTTTCATCATTAAGCCCTTATCTATTTAAGTAACTATATTTTTTATTCCCTCGGAAAAAAATAACAAAACAAAAGGACCATCAGATAGCAATGAAAATCCTGTTTACCACAGAATCATATTACCCGATCATTGACGGAGGGGCAATCGCTCAGCATCGGATTGTCCATGAACTAATCAATAGAGGACACGATGTTCGTGTAATCGCCCCCTCAACATTATGGAAAAACACTGTAGAAGACGACAAAGGATCGATAATATATCGCACAAGAGGAGTACGTCTCCCACTGTATATGAATGGGAAATACTCTTTCTCGCCATTCCCTTTTTTTTATGTGAAAAAAATCATTAAGGAATTTAAACCCTATGTAATCAACGTATGTTCCCCGTATCCTATCAGTATGAGTGCACTTGCCTATGCAAAAAAGAAACATATCCCGGTGGTCGGCTCCATCCATATCCTCCCAGAAAACATGCTTGCACCATTTCAGCGATCTGGATTCTATGAATTCCTCCGACGATACACCTGGGCATATCTCATTTATTTCTATAATCTTGTTGACTGGGTAACCGTACCCACAGAGACAGGGGCAACGATGTATAAAGAAAAAGGGTTGAAACAACAAATAACACCGATATCAAATGGAGTAAATACTGAACTTTTTAAACCAACAAATAATGGCGATTATCTACGAAAAAAAATAGGTCTTCCAAAGAAACCTATCGTTCTTTACACTGGTCGGATAAATCAGGAGAAAAACGTTGACGTTCTCGTGAAAGCAATCTCTTATGTGCGAAAGGAAATCGATGCTCATTTTCTCATCTGCGGATCAGGAGGCATGAAAAAAGAAATCATAAAACTTACTGAAGATCTTCAGGTATCAAAAAATGTAACGTTTATTGATTTTTTAGATTGGGACGATTACCCAAATATTTACTCTCTTGCCGATGTCTTTGTGATGCCAGCAGAATCTGAACTGCAAAGCATTGTAACCATCGAAGCAATCGCATCAGGATTACCAGTGGTTGTCGTCAATAAAGGAGCCGTACCTGAGCTTGCCAGTAATAATAATGGGTTTGTTTTTAAACCAAAAAACAGTGAAGAGATGGCTCAGAACATTGTGAAAATTCTTTCAGATAAAAAGCTACAAAAAGCAATGAGTAAACAGAGTATACATCTTAGTAAAAAACATTCGTTAACATACATCGCTTCTCAATACGAAAAGGTATACGAAAATGTTTGTACACAGGATAAATAATTTATGGGGTCTGAACAACGGTTTCAAGGGATGACCAATTTACTGCATACACTTCGGTCCAATGGACCGCAAACCCTTCGTCGTTTACGGTTGCATTTCGATAGACAAGTTCGAATGGCTGGCGAGAAAATTTCTCGTACGATGCGTTAATCATATAGATGCTATCCCCATAGTGAACATGAACAACATGTTCTCTCATGACATCGTCGATAATAACGTGAGTGATTCTACTATAATTTTTTCCGACGCCATCCAGTTCTCCGATGTAGTCTGTGAGATTTTCTTTTTCCCAGATATTGCTTGCTTCATCAAGCGTAGTGTTAAATCCGACTGCTTCCGCAAGTCGGGCAAGTCGATGATCCGAGGCAATAACACTCGTATTTGTATCAAGATGTGTTTGTATCCATTCGATTGCGGACATATCTTCTTGGGAGATCCCCTCAGAGGAAACGTTGAGGACCACGAACGAAGGATAGGTTGATATTGCGTTTGTGGTCACGAGAATAAGAACTACAGCGATATACACAATTTGACGTTTGTGGATAAGACGTTGTTTTTTTGATTGAATGTAAGAAAACGGGTGAAATGATCGTTCATTCAACCAGGGTAATAAATCGAAACTGACATTAGAGAAAATCCCTTTGAGTCCGTAGAACGCAAGGATGCTTACAGGTGCCATGAGATATTCGATGTGTCGGTCAGGAAGAATAATGTTGCTATTGGTGATAAGTCCATAGAAAAATGAAATAATGAGGGCGATAAGCCATCCTTTGATGAAGCTTCCGTTTTGGATAAATCTCATGAAGCGAAAACCTGCGACGCCAAACCCTATGAGTAGAATCAAGGGTAATGCATAGAGAACTGAAATCGGGGGAAAACTGAAATTCGTCCATGGCATTTTAATGATGGTAAAAACACTCATTGCTGCAAGGATGATAAGTACTGCTACTGCAAATTTTATAAAGCATGATTTCTCGGTTGGTTCTTTTTTTTCGATGAAAAGATTGAACCGTCGTTTGAGATAGATTACACCAAACATTGAAAAAAATAATAAATAAAACAGGATGAGAATTGCACTCGACCCCAGTTGAATGCCACCAAGAGAAAAACCTATGTTCATAAATCCATCGAAGACCGGTTTAGCAATGACTATCCAATAGGAAAACACAAAACCACTTGCACCAAGCAGATAAATAACATCTTTCTTGAGCGATTGTGTCCATTCTTTTTTACTTGCATTTTCAATGAAGATGATGAATATGAGTGCGATGATGTAGAAATACGTAGTCAAATGATGAGACATAGTCAGCAAGATCGTTGAGACGGCGAGCGGGAAAATATACTTCGTGTTTTTTCTATATTTCACAAACAGATACAGAGACAGCATGAGAAAAAAATGCCCCATAGTAAGTGGCGATGCATGACTAGTTTGATACACGTGAAACGGCATCACCGCAAGAAACAAACTAGACAACAATGCAACTTTTTTATTCCCGATTAATTCATAGACGAGGAAATAAAAAATCAAGATGGAGAGGCCTCCGAAAATTGGAGCAAGTTTTGGCATGATGTATAAAACATCAAGGCCACTGATCCAGTGGGCAACAGCTGTTACTCCGTACAATACCGGGAAATATTGATAGGAACCGCCCCAACCATTGTAGGGGTTGAATAGTTCTTTCTGTTCAACAACTGAGTTTGTCAGTCCGTAATAGATTCCGAAATCACAGCCCCATGCGGTATTTGTCCAGGCGGGAATTGATCGTAAAAAGATAGCGATGAACGTAACTAGAAAGACCCAGAATAACCAATTGTGTAGTATCTTGTGACGTTTCTTATCCATATATCCTTATATATTCCGCTTTTGAGCGGAAAAGTATGCATCTTCTCCTTTATGAAATATTCTCTTTTTATCATTTTCTATAATGATGTGATGACATTCATCACGTTTCCTACAGTTTTCTGAACAGAACATGATCGTGTGATGCCGCTAGTTTTTCTTGCTTTTTGCAGATCTCGTTTAATATCCACACTCTGCTGATCGACAGAATAAAACGTTCCTTTTTGATTATGGTATTCTGCAAGATATTCCTGTTCAATTTGACCCGGAGTCGGAATCATCAATGCCTTCGTACCAATGACTGCCAAATCCATGATTGTCGAATATCCTGAACGAGAAACAACAATCTGTGCCCTGTTATAGAGTTCTTCGCGCTTTTCTTTACTTACAAACGAATACATCGTAAGATTTTCTTTTTTCATCGTTACATGCTGTTCTACTTTCCCCAATGTCATCACGATATTTCCATCCAATTTAGAAATCTGTGAAAGGATTTTTTCTTCAAGATATGTTCGTTGGGGTTCAGGTCCTGAAATAGAAATAAAATAATCAATATCTTTTTTCAAATCCTTCCTTGAAAAATCAGACAGAACACCAACATAATGTAGTTTTTGTTCATCAATTCTTTTCAAATGATGAGATAAATCACCAGACAAATCATTGTCTTCATAATCAGGAACAATCATCTCCTGAAATCGTTTTAAAAAAAACAGATTGAATCGTTCCGATGCATTCTCGAACATGCGAATGCGAAGCGGATTCATAATTCTCATCTGATGAGAAATAAAAAACGAAGGAATCTTCTTACTGTACATATCATAGCGACCATCGGAAACAATACAATCATAATTTTTTTTCTGTAGTATTTTTTGCAGTTGCACAAGTCCATCTTCAATCCGTTTAATAAAAATCGGCCAATAGACCATGCTCTTGGCAATAAATTGCCGGGTGTTCTCAGATATCAGCATAGGATAATCAGGGATATCAACGTAGTCAACTGCATCGCCAAGTTCTTTTTTCAATACCTCGAGCGATCGGCCGTTAGAAATAATGGTAACAGAATTGTTTTCACTAACAAGTTTTCGTATAACTGGCAAGGATCGTGTCGCATGTCCAAGACCCCACGAACATACTCCATAGACAACGTTCATCAGATCCTGTATATTATGACACGTTGTTAAATATCTAACTGGTTAGAAAATAGCATCTTTTTATACGTGAAACAGATGTCATCTAGGGAGATTTATGAATTTCAATGATAAACTCATGCGCATCTCAGAAAAAAACCAAAGTTTACTGTGCGTAGGATTAGATATTGACAAAGAAAAAATACCGAAGTTTTTATTTGATTCAAGCACCAATCCTTTTCTTGACTTCAATACTCAAATTATCGATGCGACAAAAAACGTTGTCTGCGCCTATAAATTGAACATGGCGTTTTATGAGGTGTTCGGGAAAAAAGGGTTTGATCTGTTAGAAAAAACAATTGAGCACATCCCCAAAGAAATTGTTATTATCCTTGATGGAAAACGAAACGACATCGGGAATACTGCACAAAAATATGCGCAAACGCTTTTTGATGTGCTCCATGCAGATGCAGTCACCGTGAACCCGTATCTGGGAAAAGATACGGTGCAGCCGTTCTTAGAATACAAGGACAAATGTAGTTTTATTCTCTGTCGAACCTCAAATCCATCCGCGGTTGATTTCCAGAATCTTACTGTATCAAAGACACCGTTGTATCAGATGGTTGCAAAGAAAATAAAAGAATGGAATATCTATGGGAATTGTGGGGCTGTGGTTGGTGCAACGTATCCTGAGGAGTTGAAAATCATTCGAAACATTCTTGGAGATGATATCCCTCTTCTCATCCCAGGTGTCGGTAAACAAGGTGGAAGCGTCGAAAAAGCAGTTGAATACGGGACGAACTCCACAGGAAATCTTGCAGTGATTAACTCCTCGCGGGATATTATTTTTGCAGGAAATAACAAAGATTTCGCGGAATGTTCTCGCAAGGCAGCAGAGTCACTTCGCAATGAGATTAATACCTATCGATAGATAAAAAGTGCGTAAACCGAAACGTTAAAGAAGAACAAGAGGGTACGAGTCTTTTGCCTTGATAAGAAGAGCTCCATGACTACATGATTGGAGCAGCAAGATCATGGCGACAAATTGAT
>CAIYYQ010000183.1 GCA_903930505.1 Methanobacteriota archaeon | reverse complement strand
GGATCACCAAATTTATCAGCTTCAGACATACAACCAGTCAACATCCACGTACTTAACTCTGCAGAGAAAAGTTGCCTGAGATATTCAGGAAGATTATGTGCCTCATCAACAATCAAAATAATCTCATCATCGGAGACCGCCAGCCAATCCAACAGTTTTATACGAATGGATTTATCAAACACATATACATAAGGAACAATAACAACCATTGCATCATGAACAAGAAGTTTATTCACCTCATACGGACAGATGTCATTTTGATTACAATGCTTCGCAAACTCCTCCGCAGTAGGAAGATTTTTTTTTGTCCATTCAACAATCGTTTCAACCTGTTCTTTCTTATTTACAAAATGCCTGTAAAAGGGACATCCTTTATTTTTTGTGGACTGCGTCTGTTTCTTTTGATACGAACAAAACCGAGAGAGCTCTTCAGAGGTTCCATTGATGATTTCAGAATCATGTTCTGCAAGCAGACACATATTTGCTCGGCCTTGCATACCTACTCCGAAGATTCGTTTATCATTGGTTTTCTTTCGGATAGCGCGTAACTCAAGAATAACCTGTCGCTGCTGAGCATTTGTTCGAGTGGTATACACGATTCTTTTCTGATGCTCTAATGCATACCTGAGTGTTGATGAAAGAACACAGACTGTTTTTCCAGAGCCGGTCCCTGATTCAAACACAATATGTTTTTTCTCACAAAGTGCAGCTGTGATATCCTGCATGATCTCTCGTTGACATTTCCGAGGTGTGTACGGAAAAACCTCCACCATAAAACAGCAAATACACAATGACATACATAGAGTTGTTGATACCCAAAAGAGAGAGGGATGAAATTTTATAGGATGAATTTGTTTCTATGAAGAATATGCGAACGACACCATTTACGAGTATACAGAAATTACTCGCAAACAAAATACCTGCGGATCTAATAGAGTATCTTCCTTTAAAGTGGGAGAAAATCGGTGACGTCCTCCTCATTAAACTGCCAAGTGAACTTCTGAGGTTTCGTGAGATCATCAGTGAAATCTACGCCCAAGTTCTTCACTGCAAAACCGTGCTCCTTGACAACGGAAATATCATGGGTGTGTACCGAGAGCCAAACGTTGAATGGATCTACGGCTCCAAAGAAATTGAGACGGTACATGTGGAAAATGGTATACGCTATAAACTAAATCCACAAAAAATCATGTTTTCCTCAGGAAACATGGATGAACGAATAAGAATGGGACTGATTTCAAACACAAAAGAAACAATCGTTGATCTGTTTGCAGGAATAGGATACTTTACCCTTCCGTTGGCAGTATACAGTAAGCCAAAGAAGATCTACGCCTGCGAAATAAACAAAATAGCGTATGATTATCTTAGTCAAAACATTGTACTCAATGATGTCACAGAAACCGTAGAACCACTCATTGGCGATAATCGAGAGATTGCACCAGAGAATGTCGCAGATCGTGTCCTGATGGGATATTTAAGAGATACCTTTGAATTTCTCCCAACCGCATTGAACTGTTTAAAAAACAATATAGGTGTGATTCATTACCATGAAGTCTGTCCCAATACAGTACTCCCGGATCAACCGTTGCAGAAAATACGAGACGCTGCAAAAGAATATGATCGAACAATCAAATTATTGTCATATCGACCTGTGAAATCGTATGCTCCCGGGATAACCCATGCAGTATTGGATGTGGAGATTATAAAACCATGAAAAAAATGATTCCTTTGATTGTGTATCATGCAAATGAAGACGATCCGAAGAAATGCAGCGCAAAGAAATTAGAAAGATTCGGCCATGTGAAACTTGAGAAAAACTTACGCCGAATACCAAAGCAATCAATTGTGTTAAACCCATTTGCTGAACAAAGTCTTTCTCCAGAGGATACACAAATTGCAAAGACAAACGGGCTTGTCGCGGTTGATTGTTCATGGAAAACAGCAGAAATATGTTTTACAACATTAGAAACAAATTGTGTCCCACGAGCGTTGCCGTTTGTTATTGCAGTAAACCCCGTGAATTATGGGAAACCATTTCAGCTGTCGACACTTGAAGCGTTTGCTGCTGCCCTCTACATTTTAGGAGAGGTTGAACATGCAAAAAACATTCTTCAGATCTATAAATGGGGACCACATTTTCTTGAATTGAATCGATTACCTCTTGAAGACTATCGCAAAGCAAAGAACAGTACTGAAATCATTACCATCATGAAAGAATATATACCTTGATATATCTAAAAGAATATATGATAACATCGAACAGATTTACAGTATCTTTAAGTAATAAAACACAATGTCAGAATCCAACAAAATAAAACGATGTTACAAGGAGAAAAAAAACAATGAAAACAAATCTTGAAACATTCTTCAGACCAAAAAGCGTCGCGGTCGTCGGAGCGTCAAAAAACCCGACAAAAATCGGACATGCTGCACTCAAAAACATACTCATCTCTGACTATGATTGCAAACTTTACCCAGTGAACCCAAATGAAGACGAAATCCTTGGACTGAAATGCTACAAAAAAATAACTGATATTCCAGGTTCCCTTGATCTAGTTTTGATTTCAATTCCAGCCCCGCTCGTAAACCCGATCGTCGAAGATTGTGTCAAAAAAAATGTGAAATGGGCGATCATCATCTCATCAGGATTCAGCGAAATCGGAAACCATGAACAAGAAGAACAACTCAAAAAAATAATCGCAGGAACAAATTTACGAATTCTTGGGCCCAACACCATGGGTTACAAAAACGCATCTGACAACATTGATGCATCGTTCGTATTCGGCATGCCACGAAAAGGAAACGTGGCTGTTGTCAGTCAAAGTGGTGCTCTTGGAATGGGTATGATTTATCTTGCAAACAACGAGTTTGTCGGACTCTCAAAAATCATTGGTGTCGGCAACAAAATGGATATCGATGACCATGACCTTATCAACTACTTTAACACAGATCCTGACACCAAAGTCATCGGATTATATATCGAAGGAATCCATAATGGACGCGCATTCATGGACAGTATAAAAAAATGTAAAAAACCAGTCCTTATCGTAAAAGCAGGGCAAAGCGCAGCCGGAGCACGCGCAACTGCATCCCATACTGGATCAATGGCTGGAAGCGACCAAATCTACGGTGCCGCTATAAAACAAGCAGGGGGAATACGCTGCCGAGACATCGTTGAACTCTTCGATATGGCACGTGCGCTCGCAGGCCAACCCGCGGCACAAGGCAACCGCATCGGGATCATCACAAACGGCGGAGGACTAGGAATCATGCTTACCGATGCGTGCGAAGCAAACAGTCTCACCATTCCGAAACTATCACCAAATACGTATAAAAAAATGGAAAAAATCCTCCCACCAGTCATTAAACCAAATAACCCTGTTGATCTTGTCGCAGATGCAGGATTCTTCCGATATTGGTCCGCTACTCACATCCTACTTGAAGATCCAAACATCGACGGAATCATTGTAGCATCAGTCCATGCAGGGTACGCACGACCACAAGAATACACAGGTGCTATCTTGAAAATGGTTCATCAACAAAAACTTCATCACGAATACAAAAAACCAATCCTCGGCTGCTGGGTCGGTGGAAAAGAATTCGAAGACCTCGTCTTAGACCTGAAAGCAGTCGGCGTTCCCATTTATCCTTCATCATGGAGATGCGCGAGAGCAATGTTTTCTCTTTATCAAGATGGAGAACGACTGAAGCACGAAAAACAACGATCTTAATCAATCCACTGAACACCAAGCGTTCTCTCCCAATTAGGAGTTTGACCTTTCCATTTATCTGCAGTATATTTCGATAGACAGTTTTTACACAAACCAATCATAGTGAAATAACATGACGTACACGTTGGAGCTCCACAGCGAACACAAATGAATTTCGCATGGTTTTTTTCACATACATGACATTTACCGGTTGGTTCGGTTTTCAGAGGTTCTACCGGCTTCTGCTCGGACTGAGAAAACGGTGCTTTCAACTGTGTTTCATTTATCCACTCTCGAAGCTCCTCATTCATCGCAGGTGCTTCACCAGTTGATTTCATTTGCACATCATGAGTTTTTTTCTTTTTTCCTTTTACGATACCCTATCACCATTATCCACAATATAAGAAGTCATTAATCATCTATAAAAACTTTTTCGCTCATGCACGATGACGAATTTTTCGATACATCCAATTTGCAGAAAAATGAAAAAAAGGGGTAACAACAACCAAAACAAGGATATGCCAAACTGATAAATGACTCATAAACCAGTTACCCTCTGAAGGATCCATCAGTTGCACAAGAAAACTACAAAAAAGACACAACAGAAGAGCACCTACAATGAAATCAAGCTGATCAAACACAAACCAGTCGTCGCCTCGTTCTATACCGATCCTTCGTTTGAAAAAACTCTCGACGATGTCGCCAAGCAACGCACCAAAACACAAAGAAAAAATTAATACAAACATCAGTGGAAACCCTTTGAAATCAGAAAGACCAAGAAACGCATACTCACTTGCATTAATGTACTTGGCAGCGACCACCAAACCAAATCCTGATGTCATTCCAAGAAACGTACCCGCAAACAGACCACGCCAGGTTTTCCCATCACCTAAAATTCGATGTCCATCCTTCCAGGTTTTCCCAAAATCAATAGGTTTTCCTCCACCAACAATCACTGCACTTGCATTTGCCACGTATGCTGGGATAATGATCCATAGCGCCTGAAGAATGACCTCATAACTCATTACGAACAGAATACAACAGTACCTTAAAAGAATTGTTAAATAAATTGAACAATTTATAGTTAACTTCGAGTGAGTTTCAGACCAGTGTACAAAAATTTGTTTGAGCGTTTCACTAACGCCTTTAACGCTGTGTTTGACAATCCAAATTGCTCAGAAACTGAATTTCCAAATTTCCCTTCATCTCCAACGAAATCATATATTTTATCTTCTAGTTTTTCAAACTCTGCAGTCTCAAGCGAAGAAACGCTGAAAATATCGCTGATTTCGTTTACGGGACAGGAGATGTTGATGTTGAACAATGAATAGAAAGAACGGTACATTTTTTGTGGTTTCCCATCGATGCCTTCTTCTGGCGTCGTCCATTTTGTTTCCGCAAGTTTCATCCGATCAAAAAGATCAAGCGCTTTCTCCCCTTTTTTTCCGTATTTTTTCATAATCGTACTTACGGGAGTCCATTCTTTTGAAATTTCTAAAAAGACATCCTTTTTTACACTATCATCAAACGCTCGAATGATTGTCACTAAATCTGTAGAATCATTAATTACTTTCGTTCTCATCATATACCATCAACTTTTTATAGTAACAATACGCCAACGGTATCTCTCCTATTTATACTTTTTGTATTTTAAATAAATTATAATAAAAATATCATAAAAAATTAAAATGGACTCGTCGGGATTTGAACCCGAGGCCTCTCCCATGCCAAGGGAGCGATCTTCCGCTGATCTACGAGCCCAAACTATCCATTATAGAGCCACCGAAAACCAATACCGGCAAATAAAACTTATGGACAAAAAACATTTTAAGAGAAGACAACGATGCTACCAACCACGTATGAAGAAAAAAGAACTCGAAATGCGTCTCCAACAAGTCCCCAGAATAAATCAACCTAATCCTCATCTCGAACAATATATGACACCAGCAACCATCGCATCTGACATTATTTTCACTGCATATCAACTCGGCGACATTGAAAATAAAACCATACTTGACCTCGGTTGCGGCACAGGAATCTTTGCAATAGGTGCCTGTCTTGCTGGAGCAAAAAACGTAATCGGAATTGATATCGACACCACAAGCATCCAAACAGCAAAAACATACACACAACAACAAAATCTTAATATCGAATTTCTGGTCAAAGACATCAACGATGTCGACACATCTTGTGATACGGTTCTTATGAATCCCCCATTCGGCGCACAAAAAAGCAACCTACAAGCAGACAGAAAATTCCTGGAAAAAGCATTCCAAATCAGCCAAGTAATTTACTCCATTCACCTAAAAAAAACCATCCCATTCATCGAGAAACTTGTCACCGCATTACATGGGGACGTCACCCATCAAAAAGATTATGATTTTCCGATAAAATGGATGTTTTCGTTTCATACCAAACAAACTGTATCGTACGAAGTCACACTCGTACGAATTGTAACAAAACATCCACCATAAAAGTTCGAACAACAAAACAAGAATGACCAAAAGTATAAGAACATTTAAAAGGTATCTTCAGCCAAAAAATATAGACTGTGATTTTTATGGCACATGCACAACATCAATATCAACGAGTTGGCGTATTTGTTGACGTACAAAACATGTACTACTCTGCAAAAAACCTCTACAGCAGCAAAGTTAACTTCAAAATCATTTTAAAAGAAGCGGTCGCAGGACGAAGACTCATCAGAGCAATTGCATATGTCATCAAGGCGGATGTAAAAGATGAAAATATGTTCTACGATGCCCTTGAAGAAATCGGTTTCGAAGTACAAACAAAAGATCTGCAGATCTTCTATGGCGGTGCAAAGAAAGGAGACTGGGATGTCGGCATCGCAATGGATGTTATGAGACTCGCTCCGAAACTTGATACCGTGGTATTAGTCAGTGGCGACGGTGATTTCTCTGATCTTCTCGAACATGCGCAGAGTCTTGGATGTAGAACTGAGGTCATGGCCTTTGGGAAAACAACCTCTCACAAACTCCTCGAAGTCGCAGATTTTGTTACCGATCTTGATCAGAACAATAGAAAATATCTGCTTGAGAAAAAACAAAAAGAGAAAAAAGAGGATAGTTTTAAAAAACAACAGAACATTGTGCAAAGGTGAAAAACATAGTTACAATGGTATCTTGCAGTTATCCGAAAATATAATAACATGGTACTTTATCTGGCTTCTCTCAGAATAAAAAGAAAAAAGGGAAACGTGATTAACGTGGCACGACAAAAAACAAAGAAATTCAGGGGATCTAGAACCCACGGCAGAGGAATAAAAGCCGGACGTGGCGCTGGGTTACGCGGTGGCAGAGGAAACGCTGGTCTTCATAAACACAAGTTCATGTACATGTTGAAATATATGCCTGATCACTTTGGGGTCCATGGGTTTAAACGACCGCAAGGTATGACTAAAGAAATAACTGCTATCAACGTTGGTCAACTCGAAGAGATATTTCCTGGGAAAAAAGATATTGATCTCACTAAAGAAGGAATAGATAAACTCCTGGGTGGCGGTGTAATTCATCATCCGATTCATGTCAACGTGAAAACAGCGACGGAGAAAGCAATAGAGAAAATCCAGGAAAAAGGCGGCAAAGTAAACGTTGAAGAACAAGAAAAAGAAGAAACTCCTAAAGAGAGTAAATAGATAGGTTTTACGTATGGCTGAGGAAAAGAAAAGTCATCTTTATGTGTTAAATCCGCTCATTGAACGATGGCCAGCGGTCACCAAACCAGAAGGGCATGTCAATTTTCGTAGTAAAATTTTGTGGACTGCGGTCTGTCTTATTTTGTACTTTATTCTCACGAACGTCATGATCTACGGGCTGCAAAGCCGCATTGTCGACTTGTTCGCCGGATATCGATTCATCATGGCCGGTGCCTCAGGATCCATTATGCATCTTGGTATAGGTCCTATCGTTACCGCATCAATCATTCTTCAGTTGTTCGTCGGTGCAAAAATCATAAAACTTGATCTCAAGAAAAAAGAAGACAAAGCTATCTATCAGGGGACACAGAAGATCCTTGTCATTGTCATGATTCTTGTGGAAGCGATTCCTCAGATTTTTGGGTATTTAGAACCAACCCCTGCGCTCGTCAGTCATGTAGGTTCAGGGGTAGCGGATCTAATCATTATCGTACAATTATTCATCGGTGCATTCCTTGTTTTCCTCATGGATGAACTGATATCCAAATGGGGGATTGGCTCAGGGATTTCTCTGTTCATTGCTGCAGGTGTATCTGAAGCTATTTTCACAGGACTGTTCAACTGGCTTCCGACAAATGGAAAAGTATGGAGCCTTAGCACCCCGCCAGCAGGAGTTGTACCTGGAACATACTACCTCGCATCACATATGAGTCTTGGAGAAATCGTCGACGGTGGTTTTGAATACATGTTTGTCGGTCCACAAAGCGGTGGTTACCCCAATGCAATCCTGCCGCTAATTGGAACGATTCTGATCTTCTTCATTGTCGTATATACTGAGTCTGCACGCATTGAATTGCCTCTTACACATAGTAACGTTCGAGGTGCTCGTGGCAGATATCCTATTCGGTTGATTTATTGTTCAAACATCCCTGTTATCCTTATGTCTGCGCTTCTCGCAAACATCAACATGTTTGCTATGTTGTTTTATACAAATCCTGCTCTCAATAAAATTCCATTAATTGGTGGGCAATGGTGGATTGGACGATATGATACCACAATTAGTACACAACCACTCTCTGGTGGTGCCTGGTATCTACAGAGTCAAAATGGGGTGCATACATGGTTGATGCCGATCATCCAAGGAGGTAGCGGTGGCCATGAACCTTGGCAATTTGCGATTAAAATTATTTTGTATATTAGTATTATGATTATTGGATCGATTCTGTTTGCAAAGTTCTGGATTGAAACTACAGATATGGGTGCTACAGCTGTTGCACGTCAGATTCAAAGCTCAGGTATGCAAATCCCCGGATTCAGACGAGACCCACGTGTGTTAGGTCTTGTCCTTGAACGATACATTCCTGTGGTTACCGTGATTGGTGGGGCCGCGGTTGGTGCCCTTGCTGCGTTTGCAGATGCAATTGGTACCATCGGAAACGCAAGCGGTACAGGTGTTCTTCTTACTGTTGGTATCATGATTCAATTGTATGAACAGATTGCTAAAGAGCAGGCGATGGAAATGCATCCTGTGCTCAGAGGATTCTTCGGTTCTGATTAGAGGTGAAAAACTGATGGGCGTAGGTGTGATTGTTGTTACCGGTATTCCTGGCGTAGGAAAAACAACCGTAATGCAGCGAGCAGCTGAAGGTATGGACATCGAATTTGTTACCTTCGGAACCGTTATGAGCGATATCGCGATTAAAACCGGGCTTGTAAAAGACCGGGATGAAATGCGTAAACTTTCCTTAGAACAGCAAAGGACTCTGCAGATTAAAACAGCGGAAAAAGTCGGGAAAATGAAAAACGTCATCGTGGACACCCACTGCACCGTGAAAACACCAAAAGGATACATGCCTGGGCTTCCCGAGTGGGTGCTGAAGAAACTGAATCCGACTGCAATCGTGATTGTGGAAGCTGATCCAAAAGAAATCTACAACCGACGAGCAAAAGATGCCACGCGCAACAGAGACCCGGATTCTGTAGAAAAAATCGCTGAGCATCAACTGATAAACCGTGCAGCAGCAATGGCATATGCGACGCTCACAGGAGCAACTGTGAAAATCGTATTCAACCATGATAACGCGCTTGATGATGCAGTGAAAGAAGCGGCACCGGTGTTGCAATGAAAAAAACGATGGACACAAACGCAGCACAAGGCAGCTCCATGTTTCTTTTCCTTATGTTGTTCATGGTTTTGATTTTATTTGTTATGCCGACTCTTGGACCATTTCTTGGCGTCTATTTTGGATATGCCTTCGAACCACTCATCGGGTTTAACGGACAATATCCTGTCCTTACGCTGCTTCTCGCAGGATTTATCGTTGTCTTATTTTCCTCGCTGCTTACAAACTTTTTCACCAAATGGAAAAAGATGGGTGAAACACAAGAAATGTCTAAGGCGTTTCAGAAGGAACTTACAGAGGCACGAAAAAGTGGGAATACAAACCGAATAAGTAAACTAATGAAGATGCAGCCGGAAATCATGCAGAGACAGATGGAAGGATCCGGCGGCATGATGAAACCAATGCTTTTTCTTGTTGTCTTTATCTTTCCCATATTTATGTGGCTACGATTATTTTTAGGTAATCTTCCGAATTATTTTTTTACGGTTCCCTGGGCATCAAATGTATCTTTATTTAATGGACCTCTTGGCACTAGCTGGCCATCGTATTTTTTCAACTGGCAGACATGGCTATGGCTTTACCTTATTTTCACCTTTGTTTTAGGACAGATCCTCAGACAAGTACTGAAATGGATCAGCTGGTCTGACTGGTGGATCAACACAAAAAAGAGATTGATACCATCGCGCACGTAGGAAAAATATGGTAACAATTACGATCAGTGGGTTACCCGGCAGTGGAAAAACAACGGTCGCGAAACTTTTGGAAGAGAAACTAAAAATAAAATACGTGTACTCTGGGGATTTGTTTCGAACAATGGCAAAGCAACATCATATGTCCCTTGAGGAGTTCGGACGGTACTGCGAACATCACCGGGAAGTCGACGAAAAACTTGATTCCAATCAGTTAAAAATCCTCCGAAAAGGCGATGTGATTGTTGAAGGAAGACTCGCAGGATGGCTCGTCTATCAAAACAAAATTCCTGCGTTAAAGATTCTTATCGCGGCTAATCAAGATACACGTGTTCAACGAATCATGAAACGCGAAGAAGGCAATCTTGCACAAAGAAAATTGGAGATGCTCACCCGGGAGAAAAGCGAAGCAAAACGATATAAAACGTATTATAAGATTGATATAACAGATACCTCTATTTATGATCTCGTGATTGACTCAGCACAGAAGACTCCTGAAGAAATCGTTGATATTATCCTTAAAAAACTCAGGATGTAAACACTTTTTATAGGACATGCCTTATTCTGTGAAGACTCTATGGTAGAAAGAACCCATCGTTTACCGTCTGATAAAGAACGGAAACGACTCATCAAAGTTCATGTTGCAACAAATCCTCATTACGGAAAAAAACCAGAGGAACGCACCATACCTGAATTGCTTTCCAATGGGATGATCAACCTTGATAAACCAGCGGGGCCAACGTCTCATCAGGTTGTCGCCTGGGTAAGAGACGCACTTGAGATAGAGAAAACAGGACACGGAGGAACCCTTGATCCTCATGTTACTGGTATTCTCCCTGTTGCATTAGGTAATGCGTCCCGGGCGTTACAGGTACTGTTGACTGCAGGAAAAGAGTATGTCGGGGTCATGCATATTCACAAGCCTGTGGAAAAAGAAAGAATCCGCGAGGCGTGTATGCGTTTCGTCGGTGATGTGTACCAGGTTCCACCCTTACGCTCTGCAGTGAAACGCGTCAGGCGAAAACGACAGATATATTACTTAGATATCATAGAAATCAAGGATCGAGATGTACTCTTTCGTGTGGGTTGCGAAGCAGGAACCTACATCCGAACACTGTGTGTAGATATCGGCAGAACACTCAAAACCGGTGCGCATCTTGCTGAACTTCGCCGAACAAGAATCGGAAGATTGAACGAAAAAGACTCAATGACACTTCAAGATGTACGAGATGCATATATTTTCTGGAAAGAAAACAAGGACGAATCGGAAATTCGCACAACGATTTTTCCAATGGAAAATCTCCTTGCCCATATCCCAAAGATCGTAATTCGTGATTCCGCGGTCGATGCCCTTTGCCATGGAGCAAGTCTTGCAATCCCAGGAGTTGTTGAGGCAGACACCGACATAAAAAAAGATGATATGGTTGCAGTCCTTACGTTAAAAGGCGAAGGTGTTGTGCTAGCGCGGGCAACAATGCCCACGGAGCAGATTCTTGAGAAAGATACAGGGATTTGTGCGACTCTTGAACGGGTATTGATGAATAAAGGCACGTATCCATCCATCTGGAAAAAATCTTAATAGGGAATACTGTTTTCCGCTTGTACTTTTTGCCGAGGTGGCTCAGTCCGGCTACGGCGCGAGTCTGGAAAGCTCGTGGGGACCTCCCCGCGGGAGTTCAAATCTCCCCCTCGGCGTATATTATTCTTTAAAAAATACCTTATGTTTTCACATAAAAAAAGTCGTAATTCTTGTCTATAAATCATGAAGAAGTAGAGTTTCTTTTCACTTGAATGAACTCAACGTTATCTGCTGCTTTCACAATCTCAGTGTTCATTAACTCATTGAGCACATGTTCTACGTATTTTATTCTCTGAATTAACTTTTGCTTCTCCGCATCGTTCATCCCTGCTTTTATGTCAAATTTCCACTTGCCATTGGAAAGATCAATGATCCTTAGAGCGATTTCCGACTTCATATGATAAACTCTC
>CAIYYQ010000182.1 GCA_903930505.1 Methanobacteriota archaeon | reverse complement strand
TGAATGTCGATGCATACACCTCTGCGATTGCATCTAAAAGTGCTCGAAGTCGTTCCTCATCGGTCCCGATATTGGGAACAAATAAACTTTTATATTTTCCTGAGAATGCATAACCGAAATTATCTTCCAAGAGGCTTGAAGAACGAACAATAATCGGTCTATCTTTGAAATCCCGAAGAATCCGTCGTAATCCTTCAACGATTTCATACGGGAATGAAGAGTTTTTAAATATCTGTTCTAAAAATGGTTGTTCTTGGCGAATCTCAATAGGGTCTAAATATTTGACATGGGAAACCTCATCTAAGTCATTATAGTGGATAAATGAAAGAATAGAATCTGAGGTAAGATACCAGCTTCTTGGAAAAGCGATATCTTTGAGTACCTCATCTTTTTTCATTTCTGCTTTGATGATTCTTTCTGCAAGCAAAACTCCTGAAGTTTTTCCACCTAATTTTCCGGTTCCTTGCGCGGGACCTATCACGCGTTCTAACAAAGAGAGAAAATCCTCAACGTCAAAAAACATTTTTGCGACGTTCACATATTCCAATCGTTCGGTGAAGAACCGTCGTATCAGTGCAGTCTTTATACTTATTTGATCCTCAGGGGATATCGCTGTTTCGGCATCTGGTTGATCAAAAAACCTACTGAGCTCAGCCGTAATCTCAACCAAGGAAATCCCTGTTTTTTGCGATTGAAGAAGTAACGGACGTGCCTTGTCTTGTATCATCCAGTTTGCAAACAAATCTGAGATATCATCAGAAGGAATGCTTTCCTTTGCTATTTCAAAGACCTGTTTTTGAATACTGACAAGAGCACCAAGATCCTGCCGGAGATTAGGCATGTTGATGCCACGCCGCTCCACTGCACTCGAATCACTGTCGACTGAAGGAGCGATTTTATTCATCAGATTCGTGACCTTTTCAGTCTCTATTCTATATAGGTAATACGTCATCTTTCTCGTAAGACGTAGTAAGGTCCGGGGATCAGTTTTTATCAGCAAATCAAGAATGACTTCCCAATCATGTTTCTTCTCAGGAATCTTACCTTTCGATGTGGCCTCGTTTTCTTCAGCCTGCATGATTTTTTGAACGTAATCTAATTTTTTCTGCTGCTGTTTCAGCTCTTCTTTGATGTGTCGTTCTTCAATAAACTTCCCTAAAACACTAGAAATTGCATCGATGAGTCGTCGTTCATCCCCAAGAAACGGTCCTTCATCTGATTGAGGTTTTTCTTCAAGATAGCAGACCTCGAGAGCTCCAACTTTTTTTTCATCAACGATAAGATCGCTTTGCAGAATCCATTTTGTTTTCTTAAAATTCTCTGTTTTAAATTCTTTCCTGCCGCCAAGTGTGATTCGTGTACAGGTTACATCTGGAAATTGCCATGCCGGAGGGATTAACTCGACAATGTTTTGTAACGCTTCATCGATAGACAATTTACTATCATTGACAATCTTTGTAATCCGGTAAAAACAATTTAATTCTTTTACACGCTCTTTCAGTTCGTGTATCATATTTCCATTTGTTGATTCCGTAGTTTTTTCGCCCATTGTTATCTCCTGCTGTGACATGTGATGCTATCTCCAATCCCCACGCGCTTTTACCTAATTTGTTTCTGTTATTTATTACTTTTCTTTTTTCGTATGACTGCTTTAC
>CAIYYQ010000181.1 GCA_903930505.1 Methanobacteriota archaeon | reverse complement strand
AGGTGCCGTTGTCGTTTTGTTTTGGGTAGAGGAACCGTTCTCGGACGATAAAATCTTCAGGGATGGTTCGAAGTTTTCCTTCGATTCCCTTGGTTTTGGTGAAAAACGTTTCAATGCCTATGTTGTGTTCTGCGTCGATGATCCGGGTCATCTACTTTTGACTCTTGGTTTTCCCATCAAAAAAAGTTCCGAATTCTTTTACTTCTTTTTCTAGTTGTTTCACGACTTTTCGCAATACATCTTCGGCTTTGCCTTTTTTTACGCGGATGAGTAATCGTCGTTTGTTTGAGAATGAATGATCCGTAAAACAGGCTGCGTAGTCGACGTCTTCGTGTTCGGTGAGTGCATGCGTGATCGGATTTAAGATGGTTTCATTTTCATCAGTGATTTCTAGTTCTAGTTCTTTATCTGTTTTTTTTAATGCTTTGATTTCCATTACTCATTTCTCCTTTGCATTGTTTTTTTGGTTTTAGAGTGCTTTGATATCAACATTACCGTAGTCTTGTGCAATGGTTCGTCGTTCTTTGTTTCCGCAGTTTTGACATTCAAGGATATTATCATGTTTCACAAGAGATCGTCTGCATTTGGTGCAGAGTGCTTTGATTGCGCCGAATTCTCTTCCTTTTGTGGTGAGTTGGATGCTGGGTTGAACCTGGATGATTTGGGCGCGTACGATATCCCCTACTTTGTATTCGGTGGATGCATCTTTTATGTAGGATTGGGAAATTTCTGATGCATGGATGGTGCTGTTTGTGTCCCCTGAGATGGGTCGTTCTTTTCCGATGACGTGGATGATGTCTGTGATGATCATGGATGGTTTGGTGACTGCTATTCGTGCGAGGACGATGTCTCCTTTTCGTAAGATGACTGGGATGCTGGTGAGTGGTTGTACTTTTGCTCGTTTGTATTTTTCGTCAACATGATAGGTTCCCATTCTGGATGCGCGGATGATTCCGTTTTCTTCAAATGTGCCATCGCCAGGTAATAGCTCTTCTGACGTAGATAGCTGATCACCAGGCATAACAACATGGTTTTTTTTCATTTTATGCCTCTTGTTTTTTTCTTCTTGAACCAATGTAGGCAAGTTGATAGCTGTTTTAAATGTTATGGTACTAATCGTTAGATATCTTTGCAGGAAAAGGGTTTATAAAGAAGTATTTGTATTATCTTCAAAGCCATACTAAGAAGGATTTGAGAACGGGAGGAAAATGATACGTATGAATAACATGAAGGCTGAAACAGCCGTTGAACGAATATTGAAGAGTACTAAAGATGAAGAGTTAAATACAATCCCGTTTCAACAGTGGAAGGATACGATTCTTGGGGAAGTGGTGAACGATATTGAGGATTTCCTTTTTAAGACGGATAATTCTGATCATAAAAGAAAAATCTTAAAAGAGTACAGTAACGAATTGACAAAGCTTTATAATCATATGGAAGAGTATCTTGCGGACCTTCGCGAATAGATTGTGTGTTTTTATAGGGGGAGAAACAGCGATTTTCTGTAAAAAGAGTTATAAATACCCTACTTATTTCGATGTTCCTAATCATTAGAGGAATCGGAGTTATTTATGTCACGAAAACCAGGCAGCATGTACCGAGAAGTTAAAGGTCAGGCGACCACACGGCGAGAATATATGGGTGGTGTTCCTGCATCGCGAATTACTCAGTTTGACATGGGGAATAAAAACACGGATTTTCCTATTCAGCTTTCTCTTGTTGCTGGTGAGAACTGCCAGATTAGACATAATGCGCTTGAGTCTGCGCGTATCTCTGCTAATAGAATCATGGAAAAAGAAGCTGGTCTTGCAAATTATAGGTTGCGTATCTGTGTGTTTCCGCATAACGTTATCCGAGAAAACAAGCAGGCAACTGGGGCAGGTGCAGACCGTGTCTCACAGGGAATGAGGAAAGCGTATGGAAAACCCATTGGAACGGCGGCGCGCGTGCATATTCATCAGACTATTGCAACGATTAATACGACGCAGCAGTTTTATCCAAATGCAAAAAATGCTCTGAGGAAAGCAAAGATGAAGGTTCCGACTCCGTGTACTGTTGTGGTTGAGAAAGGCGCAGAGCTTCTTACCTAAGCGTTCTTTTGTGTTGTTTTCTTCTTTTTTTTAAAAAACATCATCCTTTTTTTGATTCTTTGTTCTTTTGTTATGCTTGTTTCTTTGTGAAGAATATAAAAACGAAGATGATGCTAAGAATAATGAGTACGGAGATGACTGCAAAAATCATTCCATATGTGTAAAATAATCCTAGACTAATAGTAAGAAGGGCGATGAATCCAAAGGCGACGGTGGATTCTGTTGCTAGATTTTTTTTGAAAAAGAGGATGTTGAATGCCATGGAGCCAAGTAACATTAGTCCCCCGGCAAGAGCACCGTACCATTCGTTGTATGAGATTGCGACAAAGGATCCGATAAGCAGAGCTGCAATGAGTTCAAAGAAGTAGTACACGAGTTGTTTTTCTGTATCATTCATCATGTTAACACCATAAAGAGAACGTTGGATGTTTTTTTAATAGTTTCTATGTATTTTGTTGGTTATTAAGTTAGATGTATTTGATTAGCCAGAAAAAATAATTAAAAATAAGATCACAAGCGAGATAGCAAGAGAAATATTTTTTACTATTTTCTGCCGTTTCTCTTCGGAAACATCACGTTTAATTCGCTTCACAATGGCATTTAATTCTTTTAACCTGAGATGTACTTGACCAAAGCGTAGAAATATTTTATAATAAATGGAAGGAAGACCAGGAAAAAAATAGTTAAGGAGAGTGTAAGCGAAATACGATTAATAATTTTTTCTCGTTGTTCGTCAGAAAGTCCCTTTTTGATTCGTTTCACCAGCATGTTCATTCCATCCTTAAAGAGAAATCCTCCATCAAGGGGAACAGCCGGAAGAACATTAAATAATGCGACCGCAAAATTTAACCAGAAGATCCAGTACAAAGCGTTGACAATAATCCAGAAGAGATTTGTCGGAAGTATGCTTAATGGTCCAGTAATCTTGTAAGATTCAGTAAAGGGTTGCACTATAGGGTTATATCCTTGAAAATATCCCAGAATAGGAATACTATAAAAATATAGAAAACCATCAGGAAATATGGATAAAGGATTTTTTATTATGTCTAATGAAAATTGTGAAGAAATTAGATATTTTCCGTAAAGAGCAGAAAATTGAATTCCTAGATATCCGGTCCCATTATCAGAGGTATTTTTTGTGTAATCATAGAGATTAGCTAAAATTACTTCTTTTTGGTATGTTTTACTTCCTATGACATAAGTCACATTAACAGATTGATTTGATTGGGTGTTTCTAGATACATTTAGGTAATCATAAAGATTATTAATTCTAGTATTATTATAATAAGTAATTATTGCCCCTTTTGGTAGATCGTATTGGTCTGCAGGGCTTCCTTGTGCTTTATAAATAATATCAACCCCCTTTTCAATTGGTTGTACCGCAGACATAAAAACTATTGAGATTAACAGAACTGAAATCAGTACCACGACAAAATTCATTAAAGGACCTGCAGCAAAAATTCTCATTCTATTGCTAGATTTGGTTGTCTGAAGATCTTCTTCATCAGGTTCACAGAATGCACCAAGTGGAACAATCAGATAGAGAATGCCAAGAGATTTTACCTTTAAATTACTTGCAAAGGCGAGAATTCCATGGGAGAACTCATGGGTCACCATCGCAACTACGAGCGCCAAGATTATATATCCAAGGTATTCTATAGGGAGAATCGGGTTTATGACAGGGATAACTAATGCGGTCTCAATCCCTGGCATCATCTCAGTTTGTTCTGGAGTAAGTCCTAGATATGCCCATGACATTAAAATAATCAGGATAGTCATTAAAATCATTGTTAAAAAGCAAAAAATAATGCCTGCATTACCAAACGATTTCCAGAAATGTCTTCGACGTGCAATCCTCTTGAGTAAGAGTATCCCTTTTTTTGTTCGCCACATCAGCATCGGGCCGTAAAAAGAAATATTGTATTTCTGTAGTATTTTTTTCTTATGTAGGATATATACGAGTGCTGCATAGGTTCCAATGATTGCAAAAAAAATTATGAGGATTTCAAGTAGTGTCATAGGTATTTTGGCAGAATACATCCCTGTTTATAAATATAACCAGTCCTTTTTTTTTCGGTTATGTTTTTTTTGCAAGATGAGTCGTTGTTTTTTCTATTTCCAGCTCATGTTTCTCGGTGCCATATGTGTCTTTAATGTAGTGATACGTGACCGCGCCGATAAATGCGATGAGTACTCCGACTGCGGTGTTTCCGATGAATGTTGGTGTGTAGAATGGATCAAGAGCAATGTTTGTGCGCAGGGAAATATACAATGATTCAAACACCGCTGATGATATAAAACTAAACCCAAGCAGTGAAAACGGGATGATCCAGTAAGACCAGCGTACCTTTTTTTCTCGTACGTAGATGTCGGTCACCCGTCCAAAAACAGAGATAAGTCCAGCTGCAGCAATACCCCAGACAATGTTTTTTAAAAACGACAGTAATGGAATTATCCACGGTATTCCCACTGCGATATCGGGTTGAACGAGGTTCCATGCATAAAACATGCTTATCCCAAACACAATGATGGCAACAATGTAGGTGTAAAAGGAGATTTTTGCGGTTAAAAACCCTGATTTGATTTCCACCCAGATCCCAATGATGTTTTTTTCTACGTTGAAGACACGAATTAAAAGATACACTCCAAGGGTAAACAGTATCGCACCAAATCCACTTCCAACCATATCTAGTAAGACAAAGACCGCACCGACAATGATGATTAATGCAATTGGGAACATGAACTGTTTTTTTACTTTATCGTCATCAAGGAGTTTGATGATCCGATAGTAGGTATCTTCCAGTGCTTTACTTTGTTTGACTGTCACTCTTTTTATTGAACTAATCATGATGCGTGATTGAATAATGGGGAGAATATATTCGTCTTCTGCGCCGTCGCTCACAAAAATAACATCTTTTGCATCGGTTTCTTTGATGACTTCTTCTAGTTGTGCAGCGAGAATCTGATCTGATTTCACGCCGACACTAATATGT
>CAIYYQ010000180.1 GCA_903930505.1 Methanobacteriota archaeon | reverse complement strand
TTGTCTTTTCCCGAAATCACTTTCTCCTAGTAAATAAAATAGACGATTCAGCATCCATGAGGAAGCTGAATAAACAAAAAATACGGTGGATCATCAACCAAGTCGACAAAGGAGAACGATCAACCTACCGAATCGCAAAAACCATGGATATTACACCTCAATGGACACGAGAATTACATCGACAATTCCACACAACCCATCAATATCCTTACCCAAAGAAACCAGGTAGAAAAACTAAAACTGTTACAGAAACTGAAAAACAAATTGTACTAGGAATTCGAAAACAACATCCACTCAACGCGGTCACCTTGGAGAAAATCCTGGCAGAACAAGGAATTCATATTGGTCATAACCGGATCCATCGGATCCTCAAAGAGGAAAAAATCGTGAAAAACGAACCACATAAACAACGACGACGAACATGGATTCGCTACGAACGCAAATATAGCAACAGTCTCTCCCATAGCGATTGGTTTGAAAAAAACAACGAACAAATCATCCTCTTCGAAGACGATGCCTCCCGGCTCATCACCGGTTATGGAATATTTTCAAATGCAACCGCAGAAAACGCAGCCCAAGTACTCCTCGAATCGATCGATAGTTACGGAACACCTAAACAGCTGATGACCGACCATGGAGTACAATTCACATCCCTTCCACGAAACAACTGTCCAACGCCAAAAATGAATGCATTTCAACAGATGCTCAAACAACAAGGAATCCACCATATCAAAGCCAGGGTCAAACATCCTCAATCCAATGGAAAAGTAGAACGAGCTGGACAAACCATCAAACAGCTCAGAAAACACTTCTCTAATTGGGATGAAACAATATACTACTATAACTTCAAACGGCCCCATAGCAGCTTGGAGAATGAGCATCTCCGAACACCGTATCAAGCATTCCTTGACAAGACAAGGAAAAAGCAGAAAAAAGAGTGTTGACATGACCTTATTTAAAAATCAGGAGAAACATAATTCAGGAAACTACACAATTGTTTTGATATCTGTTTTTCATACCATAATAATTGAATACTCCCAAAGCCGTGTTTATTGAAAAATATAAATATATAAAGATTATACTTCCCATATAACGCTTTTGTAACCGGGGGAAAAGAAACGAATAAAAATTGTAATAAAAACCATACGGTACCCGAGGGTGTACTTACCGGTATCATTGTTTTCATCGTTATCAGCAGTATTGTTATTGGATCTTTACAGGGTGTAAAAAGCCAACAAAACAACACTAGCGATATTCGAACATTAGACAACGAAGGATATCAAGTATTTGTCTCTTTCGACCAGCAGTACTATTATCCCGGGGAAGATGTTCATATATCGGTACGATTAACTGAGAACGGAACCGGATACCAAGGACAGTTTTGCCCAGCCATCTTTGATCCCCTGGGAGAAATGATTTTCGGAGGTTGTTATTTCACTGGGCCAAACGGATGGACCAATTTCAGCTACCCTCTTGACCCAGGTGCATTTTTAGGAACCTATGCGTTATCTATCGCAGGGGATTTTGGTGAACTCGGGGAAATCATCATCTATTCGAATACATCGTTTGACGTTGTTTCAATGACAGTTACTGCTGATGGAGATGGACCCTACGAAGGAATGGTGCATCAACCTATTCTTTTCCATGGAATGGTCACTGGCGGGAAACCACCGTACACATGGCACTGGGATTTCGGTGACAGTAACACATCGACCGACCAGAGCCCAATGTATACCTATAATACGACAGGAATCTATCCTATCCATCTTACCGTAACCGATACCGGAGGCCATACAGGAAATGATGCAACAACCGCGATCGTCTATGGTCCTGATTTTGGATACTATCTTATTGTTTTCACCGATGAAACAACGTATTATCCCGGTGAAACAGTCAATATCTCCGGGAGGATAACAGACAACGGCAGCGGCGTACCATCAATCCCAATAACCCTTCATATTGAAGACCCACAAGAAACAATAATTACGATAAATCTCTCAACCAATGAAACAGGATATTACCTGTATGGGTACCCACTTGATTATCATGCACCAACCGGTGTATATAACGTTACCACAAACGCTTCGATTCCTGGAAGAGAACTCATTGATACCACCTCGTTTGAGGTACTCCCTCACATTATTGTCGTTGACGCTTACGGTCCGTACGATAGAACCGTGGATCATCTGATTGAATTTCACGGAGAAACAACAGGAGGAATCATCCCGTATACCTGGCTTTGGGATTTCGGAGATGGAAACACTTCTTCATCGCAAAATCCTCAATACAGCTACAGTGCAGCAGGAATATATATTGTTACATTAACCGTCATTGATGTTGCAGATAACCAAGGAAATGATACAGCGATAGTAACGATTGTCTCCCTTCCAGAAAACCCACATACCGTTCTCTTAGAATATGGGACATACACCACGTGCGAACCATGTGTAACCACATCCGGACAATTATTTGGGATGTATTCAAAAGAGCATGACCATTCGTTCTATTACGTATCTCTTGTGTTTGATAAAAATACGAAGGCGCAACAACGATGCACAGAGCTAGGATTTACCCTCGCTCCTGATGTTTTTTTCGATGGAGGTTTTACCCATATCTACGGTGAACAGTCAACAACATATCCGTACCTAAACACGATCGATACCTGTAAAGCACGGACTGTCGCAAATATTGATATCCATGTCACTATCGATTGGACAAACAACGCTGAGCTGACGATCAATGTGACGATAACCAACAATGATTTCGTTACCTACAACGGGTTGCTGAGAACATACATCGTTGAGCCGATATCCCGATGGAACAACGATGCAGGAACCCCGTATCATTTTGGAACACTTGATCTGATAAATCGCGGTATTTCCGTTGATAATACCAAAACCATTTCGATGAAATGGGATGGGAATACCAAAGGGTATGGAGACATCTCCCCGCAGAACATCATGGTTATCGTTGCAGCATTTAATCACGAAACCGGTTTGGTCGATGAGACTGCAAGCGGTACACCTGGCGAGGTGTTATCAGTAAAAATCACAAAACCAACCAACGCCTTGTACATTAGAGACAATTCTCTTTTTCCTCTTGAATCCCCGTTGATTTTTGGAAACATCGACATCAAAGCAGAGGCATACAGTGCATCATCCACAATCAACCGTGTTGTCTTTTACATTGATAATGTTCTTATGTATACGGATTATCAAAAACCGTTTAATTGGACCTGGACGAACCATTCATTTTTCAAAATTAAACATACCCTTGCGGTTATCGCATATGACAATAATGGAAATCATGCGAGAAATCAAGTGATTGTGCGGCGATTCTTCTGAAAAAAATAGTTTGCTTTTCGGCAGGGAAAAAAGAAGTTCTCTTTTCTGTGACATTTTCCACGACTGAGGAGAGCATGGATGTGTTTCAGATGGAGAATGAATCTGTTGCTGTAGGAAGTCCTCTGAGTCTTCAATGAGATCGACCTGAAAAACATTTAAGACAGGAATCGATGTCCTGTTACCCATGCGCGGGGTCTGAACAACAGACATGGGCCAGTGGTCTAGTGGCTATGACAGGATTTTCTCCTGTTGGAAACCCATTTTTGAGGCGTATAAAGATAGATTTTTTTATAAATATGATGCCAGAAATAATTATATATAACTCTTCTTGTTATTAATCATATAGTCCTTACTCTATTAAAAGGGGAGGCGAATTGAAATGATAAACATTTTATCAAAAAAAAGCCTTGCAGGTGTTCTAATAGTATTGTTAGTGGGAGCGGCGTTCCTTCCAAATATTTGTGGTGATGTACAGAAAAAAATAGATTTGAATATTGATGAGGCAAACCAGATAAAAGAGGATCGTCTATTCCCACATGATTACTATAACGAAATACCAAATTATTGGACACAGATTAGTACAGGGTATTTTGACAATGAAATCAGCAATACCTACCAATGTGCCTTGCGAGACGATTATTATGGAAATGGTAAACTCGTAACGATAACCGATTTCCATCATGGTCATGTAGGTATTTTCAAGGAAACAAATCAGACTGGTAGCTGGGTGCGGACGCCAATTAGTGAGTGCTTCGACCCCGAGAACACAACAGGGATACCGGTGAAAGGTATCTTTTCTATCAACACAGATACAGATTCATATCCTGAAATAATTACAGCGAGCGATGAGACCCGGTTCTTTTTGATGAACGCGAGTCAGAAGAGATGGACAGGCCCCATATTCATTGATCTGAACGACCAGACGAAGCCAATAATCCAGATTCTTGTATGGGGCCAATGGGGAGACCAGATTACAGGCCAGGGACCAGTGCTCAAACCCATACAAATAGATCCACATTTTAGGAAGTCAACGAACTTGCTTCCAGATATCATGTTGAATATATTACCTCCTTTTTTTGGGCGCCTCATTGTCCTTGAGCAGCCGCCACAGGGTTTTAAATCCATAAACTACACCTTTGACGGGCAGGGAAATCCTGGAGTCTATCCTTACGAGGAAGAACCGTTTTATGTAAAGCACTTATATGAATTCCACCCGGGTTCTGGTTTAATATCTGAGCTTATCTGGAATTCCTCAGAAGTTGTCGGAGCAAACGGAGTCTATCTATCTGGTATTCCATACGATGCAGATGGTGATGAAAATATGGATCTTGTGGTGGCCGGGACCTATTTCCATAACGATACGTTTAATGTTATTCAATCAAGAATATCTGTGTACAAACGTCTGCCAAGTCTTGAATATACTTATTTATTTGAGGAGGTATTCACTCAAAACTTTACCAACTCCCATTTCTGGGGTATCGGAGGTTATCTGGACTGCGATGGAGTGTCATCGAATGGAAAGGAAAGCATTGCTCTCGAGTTTACTAATAACGATACTACCAGTCAGAGGACACGGCCGACTGGTTTTACTGTTTTGAAAAAAACTGGTGAACTGTTTTCTCTGGATTTCATTGAAATCCCAGAAAACATTGAATATCCTTATATCAATGTGTATTCGCACATGGGCATTTATGACTGGAACTCTGATGGGTACGATGATATTGTTGTGTGGACCAATGAAGCACTCTCACCGGTGCTCTACGGTGACTTAAATCTCTGGCTGAATACTGGTAATTTCAGTGGACATAGCTTCAGATACGACGAGAAGCACTGCTTCACGTTGTTAGATAATCATGCTATCTTTTGGGGTGTCTCTCAAATTCAGATGGACGATGATCCGGTACCAGAAATCTCTATATGTTCTGCTGTACGGGAACATTACTGGGAACCTCTCCAAGGTGGAAAATACGCCTATGGAATGGACGTGTTTGACTATATCCATGATACCACACCACCACAACTATTCGATGTTCATGACTTCCCAGATCCACAACAAGCTGGCGGATTTGTTAATATATCCTGTTATGTGACCGACAATGTCCAGGTAAACACGGTCAAAGTCAATATTGACGGACCAAATGGATTTACTCCTCTTAATGTATCAATGAACCGAGGAGATAACAACCTCTATTTCGACAATCGAACGTACACGATTCCAGGAACCTATACCTACTCTATCTGGGCAATTGACACTATCGGCAACCAAAACAGATCAGTTGTTTCAAACTTTATCATTGGCTTCTTTAAAAATCTGAATAATTTCCCGATGTACTCAGCAAATGCAACACTAGGATATCATGAGATGTGCGGACCCGCAGTTGCTCAGATGACCCTTAACTATATGTGGTGGAACAGCTCCAATTCTTCAACGCCACCGATGACCTTTGATAATCAAACCTGGCTCTATACCATGGGTCATGCCAACAACACCGACACCAACACCACATTCCTTGATACCCAAGGACTCTGGAAACTCCTCCAAACATACCTCCCACTCCCTTACACCACCTATGGATACAATTTCGCGAAAAACAACAACATCAACCAAACCTACATGCTCAGACAAATATGCACCTGGATCAACTACACCATTGGAACCTACGGGGGACACAAACCTGGACACCCACTGAATGTTCCAGCGATTGTGCCAACCTATGGAAACTATAGCAACTGGATGGCAGTTCGAGGATTCCACAGCGATCTTCCAGCATATCCGTTACCGAGTAATCTGACGGTTTATGGGTTCTGGGTGAACGATCCTTATCCACCAAGCCTTGGTGGCATGGGCGAAAACAGCTACAAAACCATAGATCAATGGAACACACAATACTACCTCCCACTTGTATCCAATGATACCTACAATGGAAAATATGTGGCGATCTGCGAACCACCCGAGGACAAAAAAGATGTGAAACTCACGCTTGCAGCGTCACCAGCCCGATTCACCGCTCAACAGAAACAACTAATCAAACTTACACAGGCTGAGGCAACCCCACTACCAGAACTACTCATTGATCAATCAAATCAGTGGATTATCCAAGCAGCGATTGCTGGTGTTAATGAACAGTTGCTCCCCTATGATAGTGATTTTGCAACAGTCTTCAGACAAACAACACCTGGACAACCATTATTCGTAAAGAACCTGAACGGTGGGAACGATTACTATATTGTACCCTTTAATAAACTTCTGAAAAAACCCATTGATATGTTGCCTGAGGTTGTTGACGAACCGCAGATTATCATTGGTACATTACCTGAGCCTGTTGAACAACCACTTACTCTTCCCGTACACAGAGCACCAGAACCAATAGCGACGCCGCCGTTGCCGATTCCTGAGATCGATGATGTTGAAGCAATACCATTACAACGACAATCTACCACAGTGGTCGTCCTCATCGATGCAAACGACGGCAGTTTCAAAGAAGCATCATGGACACAAGAACCAGTGAAGTATCTCCCCATTTCAAAAGATGAGGCACAAAAACTGGTACTACAAACACTTAAAACATCTGACAGAAACAGCAATGCATACACGATACAGCCCGAACTTGTCTACCGCGGTTCATCACCCTACTATCCAGACTGGAGGATTTCCGTCAAAGATCATGGCGTAGTGTTCTACGTAAACCAAGAAGGACAAGTATCAACTTCATAAAAAAATAGCCTTGATGAAGGACTTGTTTATCCTTCTCTTTTTTTATTTATTAGTTGTTATAATATTTCTATTACATCCACATACAAAAAAGATATTTTGACAAAAAATATACTTTGGAATGGGTGAAATAATTATAGAATCCTGAATAATTTTTCTCCTATAGCAACAGGAGGAATACTTTCAGTCACCCTATAAGGAGTATATAAGGAGGAAAAACTTACTTTTCTCCGAGAAAAACGTGGTTTTATTGACCCCGGGATGTTTGTAGCATCCAAGGGTCTGAGACCATAACAGGTGAATGTTATGATCCCAAGCGGAACAAATAGAAACAATGGTAATAAGATTTTTGTGCAGACGCAATTAGGCCAAACTATCAAACAAACCAAGCAAGAAACCTATCCAATCTTGGACGCTTATTGGCAGTTTTTAAGAAGAAAATATCGTAGTGATCACACACGGAAAAACAACATAAAATTCGTAAAACTATTTCTGAAATGGATTTCAGAAACAAAATCAAAAAACCTTGAAGAATTAACCACTGATGATACCCAGGATTACAAAGCATTCTGTCTGGAAACATACAAAATCAACGGAAACGTTGGTCGATTGAACGCGATTAATAATTTCGTCGATGATTTTCTCAAAAAACCTGAGTTAAAAATCACCGCTCCACGAAGTGTTCAAGTCAATAAACAAGTACTCAGTGAAGAAGAACTCGCCCGATATAAAAACTGTGCAGAAACACCATTGGAACAACTCATCGTCATCTATCAAATCGACGGGTTATTAAGGCCTGGAGAATTCTACAAACTCAGAATTTCACTTCACGATATCAACAACCAAATTCTCTATCTTGATGACACAAAGACGGGCAACAACAGCGTGATTCTCACTCCGAATATGATCAAAGCATTCAACGAATATCTTCCTTATCGAATTGCCCCCAAGCAACAAGAAGATAACGACAAACTCATTATTGTTGATCGAGGCAGTAACTATGGATTAGCACCATCACCCGATTCTGATTTCATTTATTCGACATACAAAACAAATAGCAATGAGGGCAGGATTCGGACGTAGCGTTTATCCTTATTTGATAAAGCCGAGTGCAATCACCGATGGATTCAACCAGCAAGTTAATCCGAAGATTCTACAACGTCAGGCACGACATAAACACATTGAAACGACTCTACGTTATGACCATGCAAGCGACCAGATGACAAAGGAGTTCTTCAATCGCAAACAGAGACCACAACCGATAAATGAGCAAAAATGCGAGAACAACACGAAGGTTCTGTTGGATAAACTTCTTTCAGATCAGATTGACCTGAAAACTTTTAAAACAGGAATGGATGTCCTTTTACCAGACACCTGCAGAGAAGAGACCCTCATATATTCTTAAGAGCGGGGTCACACCTTCATGCGCGGGGTCTGAACAACAGATATGGGCCAGTGGTCTAGTGGTTATGACGTCGCGCTTACAACGCGGAGATCGCCTGTTCAATTCCGGCCTGGCCCATTTTCACTTTCTCCTGGAGTCCTTGTCGAGGTTATCGAAAAACACAGGGTCGGTTGACACCCCCTCCTGGAACAAGACATTATCCAGGGTTGTTTCTTGAATCGCTTTCCTGATATCGTACTCCATGGCGTGGAGGTAACGTGAGGTCGTCTTGATGTTGGAATGACCAAGAAGAATCTGAACGATCTTGACGTTAATCCCATGTTTCAAAAGGTTAGTCGCGTAAAAATGGCGCAGTGAGTGTGGGTGAATCCAACCCATGCCAGCTTTTCTTGCGACTATTTTAATGTCTTTTCGTGCTTGGGCTTCGGTGATTTTTCCAGACTTCTGCGTGAAGACGTAGGATGCATGGGTCCTGTTGCGATGGTTCTTAACGTAGTTCATAAGACTGGGATGTTGGGTCCCGTGGAGAACGTAGTCCTTGACGGGGATGATTCGTGTTTTTTGTCCTTTACCGGTGACAATGAGTTCGTTTTTGTTCCAGTCTACATCATCGAGTTTGAGGCTGCAGAGCTCGCCGATGCGCATGCCGGTATTTGCAAGAAGATAGACGATAGCTTTTGTTCGCTTGCCAGCTCTACTTCGATCACAATTTCTTAAAACAAGGTTGATATCCTGTGCTGTTGGGGTTTTAATGGGTTTTTCGTAGGATTTATATGTGGTGAAGATGTGATTGATACTTCGGAACTTGCACCAAGAATTAAGGGATTTGATGTAGTGATTAAGTTGGTATCCTTTCGATCCATTTTCTATTCGCTTTGCAAAGTAGTCATAGGCTTGTTCCGGGTTGAAGGAGAGGAGGTCGATTCCGTGTTTTTCGAGGTGTATGAGTTTACGAGTTCGATCTTTTATTGTTGTTTTGGGGTTATAGTGCAGTCTGGTGAGCATGAATCGTTCGAATTGTCTCCAGATTTCAGGATCAACTTCCATACTTTACAAATCCTTACAGAAATGTAATATATAAGGGTTAATATACTTTACGGAACTGTAAGGAATAAGTATTTAAGGAAGTTAACGGATTTGTAAAGAAATGGCTGAAAAACCAATCACGGACACAGGAAAGGTATTCAAAGATAAAGACGGAGCTTATCGCATTTATATCGGCAAACAAATTGCTGATGCTGCTCGTTTTGAAAATAAAGAAAAAGTAAGAGTCGATTATTACCCTGCTGAGAAAAAATTAGTAATTCGAAAAATAACCGAACTATAGTAGACCTGGAGCGAAAAATGGATAAACCAATGATGTTTTTGGTTATTGTTCTTGCAATTGTAGCGCTCATAGGAGTGGCAAAAATAATTTCTCAAACGATCGAAGATCAGAACGGAAAAATGTTTACTGGGACTTGGGTAGATAACAAAGGGAACGAATTAAAATTATTTTTTAATGGAAGTTCAACAAGTTCAAAAACAGTTATTTATACACCTTTAAACAATGAAACTCTACGAGGTAAAGTTAGTTTCATAAAAAACAACATGGCTTTTATTTGGGATAATTCAGCGGAATGGTGGTTTTGCGATTATTATTTTTCCAATAATGGCAAAACACTTACTTTGACCTACCCAATATTTACTTCATCTGAAACTGAATATCAAACAATGACTTTTTATAAGCAATAACAGAATAAAAATAAATTATATGTTTTACTAAAAGATTTTTTATTTGAAATTTAGAGACAACAATTATATGAATTATTTAGTCGAAGAAATAATCTCGAATACGCGGGCTCCAAAGATAATATATCATCCCAAGAGATATAAATATCTGGATAATGTTAAAATTTACGAAAGAAAATATTATGGAAAAAATGTGCAAAAATAATGTGAGAAACCATGCAAAAACCAATCCTTTCAATAATCCAATAGTAAGTATTAGATAAACTGGAATCATTATCATATAATAATAAGAATAAATTTTTAACAAATCAGAAGCTCCATAATATGGTGTATTTAAAATGATGTACAAATTAAAAATCAGAATGAACGTTGCGATCACTGATAAAATAGCTAAAATTGTAACTCCCAACGGACGTTTATTTTCATCCATATTTACCCATCCTTCTTATATTGATATAAAAATAGAATAAATAAAGTATTGGATTTCAGAAATATGAAAAGAATTCTGTAAGTCAACTAATAGTTAAAAACAGACTAAGGTTGACGCATCTCCAGATAGGAATCGGGTAATTACGGCCTGGCCCATATTCTTTATTATTTTTAAAAAAATAGACGACAGCTCAACTCACAATTAAAGCGACGCCTAACTAAAAAAAATTTTTGATGAACAAAAAAACACCATGATAAAAAAATTAAAGAACCCATTCTTATTCCGGTATCAGATTCTATGAGCATCACACTCACACTTGGAGAATGGATAAACGACCAATTACATAATACAGGGATAACCTCAAACATGTATGT